>WFRQ01000133.1 GCA_015486425.1 Deltaproteobacteria bacterium
CTTCAAGGTTGGTTGCAATGAGGTCTCTGTCCATTCTGTTTTCATCCTGGTATATCTCCCTCAGGGGCTGAAAAATGCTGGTTAATTCCTGCATGGACATGGATTTCAGCAGCAGCATGAATGCTTCGGCCTGTCCACGACCAATCCGTCCCTGATCTTCCAGAAGACTGAGCCCCTCTGAGAATCCCTGAATAACCGGCGCCAGGAAAGCGCTGTCTGCCCATACCGGTTTATCCGTGCCGTCAAGCCTGTCCATGCATATCCTCACAGTAAGGTCCAGAAAGAAGAAGATGAGATGGAGATTGATATCTTCAAGTGAGTAACCCTGGTATTCAAGAACAGGGCGATATTCCCTTACAGTGGTAAGCCTTGTCTCAATATGATGACCTTGATGATTTACAATAAAATCACCAGCGGCATGGTGCCATTTGCATATCTGGTCTGCACTTTCAGGGTCAAAGCACAGGGTAAGTATTCTGGCCACCTGCCTGAATATTTTTTCCTCCTCGCTGTGATTCAGGAAATGGATGCCGTTAACGGAATCCCACAGCGCTATCCTCTGATTTCCTGAGTTCCTGTCTGTAGAAAAGTGCCATTCGTGAAACTCTTCAAGCCATTCCCACAGGGCCATGCGGAAGTCGTGGCGCCATACCGCTGCTCCTGGAGTCCCCATGAAAAAAGGTCGTGGAAGGCAGGGCTCGCCCATGAGTTTTCTGAGTTTTGCGATCGTGTGAAAATCATGCTCAAGACACTGGCGTCCTGATGGTGTAAACGCTGAGGTGAGCGCGAATTTTACACTGGCCTTTTCACACAGGACTTTTACTTCCGCTATATGATAGAAAGCCCCTATTTTTACACTGCAAAGGTCAATCCGGGCAACTGCGTCAAAAGAAAGAGATTCATCGTTAAGGGTGACCCTGATGGCATCTGTCAGTTTTTCAGGGTTTTCCTTGAGCAGAAACTGTTCAATAGCCTGGAAATAGTCCTGCAGAGTAAGGGATTCGTGTGTTCCCTTGAGTGAAAGAATCAGGGGCATGCGGAGGTCCTTTTGACTAACCTCTGCAATTTTGCCTTCAGGGGATTCAAAGAGGTATTTCACTAACGGCATATCGTGCCCGATGATTTGTTCCAATTTTGGTAAGTGTCAAAGGCTTAAGTCGGGAAATGGAATATTTCCGCCCAATATGTTCAGGACAGGCCTGAGAAAAAAAAAGGGGAGCATAAGCTCCCCCTAAAACATATTGATCTAAAAAGGCAGTTTTTTAGCAGCCTTCAACTGCTGCAGCGGCTTTAACCTTGATTTTTACCTGGTCACCACTTTTAGCCTTGCACTTGCCGTCCAGCTTTACTACCATTTCACCGCCGTCATTCTTCTCTACTGTGCCTTTGCACTTTGCAGCCATGCTGACACCGGCCATTCCAACTGTGAACATCAGTGCTACTGCCAGGGAAACAAGTTTCTTGCTCATAATATTTTCCTCCTTGATGTTAGCGGTTTCAGGAAGCGTCAAAGCCCTCCCGTACCAGTAAAAATAGTATTCAGTTTCAGTAAATAAACGACCTTTTGATATGTGTCAAGTGCGGGATTTTGATACATGTCTGAAATTGTCAGTGGTGAAAATAATATTTTATCCGAAAACAGCTCAAGGCTGAAAGCAAAAGATATGTTTTGCTGGTTCCCAGGGGACTGTCCAGAAATAACCTGGAAGATATCGTATTCAAATTAAGGAGTGGCTCAGCTCGTTCCCAAAAGCCAGTTTGGGAATTATAAACTGGAAGGAGAGCATTCCCGTTTGTCCCAATATTATGTGAAAGAGTTCCCTGTTTGTTAATGTAGGTTACTGACGCTGACGCAACAGTCTGTAATTATGGTAAAAATTTTTATGTTGCCCTACTGATACAGTGCCGGCACAGAGATGACAACGCTGAAAATAAAACTCCATGGGGAACCGTTTGGATTTTCCAGATATAAATTTATGGATTTTGCCGCTAATATCATTATTATATATGTCAGTGCACACGTTGCATTTACAGTGAAAAAGCAGGATTTTCCATATTTTGAAACGCTCAACCTATGTGAAAGTTTATGTGACCCTGAACAGGGGGGTAAAATCTAAGAAACGCTCAGTCTTAAACGTACTTTTGATGGAATGTGGAAAATAAAAAATAAAGCCCCATGGAAGAGATAACGTGGAATAATAAAATTCGTCTGCTTCTGGATCTGGTTCTTAAACTCAATGATACCTTTCTTCAGGCATCAGATCTCGATGACGTGCTGAATGCTGTTCTTGTGGGAATAACCGCAGGAGAAGGGCTGGGTTTTAACCGTGCATTCCTCTTTCAGGTTCAGGAACATCAGGGCATAAGCCGTCTTGAGCCGGTCAAGGCAATAGGCCCTGTTTCATCTGAGGAGGCGGCTCAGGTTTGGCAGGATATAAGTGATCGTAAGCTCTCGCTGTTTGATATCATGCTCAATATCAAGATCCGGGCCTTCAGTGGCGATGAACGCCTTATAACCCTGGTCAAAGATATCAATGTCCCAATTGATGAGTCTGATCATGTCTTTAACGCCTCTCTTAACGGGCAGTGCGCCGTTCATGCCCAATGTGATGATACCTCTGGCCTCCAGGGGATTTCAGAGTTATGTGCTCTTCTCGGAACTTCTGAATTCGCCGTGGTACCGCTTGTTACCCATCAACGGCCATTCGGGGTGGTCCTGGCGGACAATTTTATTACCGGGAGGCCGGTTTCCCAGAGTGACCTTGAGGCCCTGCATCTCTTTGCAGGCCTCGGGTCAATTGCCATCTGTCAGGCAAACATGTGCTCTCTTATGGAGGAGAGGATTGTGGATCTGCAGCGCCTGAATGCCGAAGTAATCAGGAACAGGGGGCTTCTTATCCAGGCTGAGCGTCAGGCGGCGCTTGGGAGAATGGCAGATCAGCTTCTTCATCAGCTTAAAAATCCTCTTTCAGCTATCGGCGGGATGGCCGGGCTTCTTGCCAGGAAAACAGACGGGGACTCGATTGTAAAAAAATATACTGACAGCATTCTTGAACAGTGCGGCAGGATGGAGAGGACCCTGGATGAGGTCTTTGACCTGTCTCACACCCCTGATGTTCATTACGAAGATGTAAGGCTGTACCAGCTTATGTCCGCATCTCTTGAAATATTTGCCTATGAGTTGAAGCGTCTGAATATTTCTGCAAGCCTTGATCTGCCTGAGCCTGAACCTGTTATCCGTCTGGACAGAACCTATTTTCAGCAGGCCCTGGTCAATGTCATAAAGAATGCCATTGAGGCCATGCCTGACGGAGGGAGCCTTGATATCTCAGTCAGACATGAGAAGTCCCGGGTTGAGATAAAGGTGGTGGATTCCGGACTTGGCATTGCGAGGGGCCATTTGAACAGGCTTGATGAGCCCTTTTTTACAACCAAGAGTCATGCAATGGGACTGGGGCTGAGCCTTGGTAAAAAGGTTCTGGAACAGCATGGAGGCACGCTTTCTGTGAAACAGAACAGCAGTGGCGGGGCCACAGTAACCCTTTCAATCCCCACAGGAGACTCCGCATCATAAGGACTGTCATGAAAGAAATTTGAGACCTAAATTGAGGTTACACTGTTGTACGGTGTGATATACTCTATGGACGTTTTCCGCCCTAAACACTAAATAGTTGCAATTTTGAAATGAAATCCTGCTATCTTGTTGATACACATGCGCATCTTGATATGTCTCCCCTGGGACACAACATCTCCGCAGTGCTTGAAAGAGCTGCGGAGCAGGGAGTAAGACAGGTCATCACAATCGGCATTGACCAGAAAACATCTGCGAGGGCACTTGAAATAGCCAGGGAGCATCCTGATGTATACTCCTCTGTTGGGGTGCATCCCCATGACGCTGAAGGTACCGATGCCACTGTCATTGACAGCCTGGTAAATCTGGCCAGGGAAAATTTATCAAAAGTGGTGGCATGGGGTGAAACAGGCCTTGATTATGCCAAGGAGTATTCTCCCCGCAATGTGCAGAAGGAGGTTTTTGCCATGCAGATTGATGCTGCGTGTGCTCTCGGGCTTCCCCTTGTAATACACGCCAGAGACGCCAACGAGGATGCGCTTGCTATACTGTCTTCAAGGTTAAAACAGGGCTGCACAGGGGTATTTCACTGTTTTTCCGGGGACAGGGCCGTGGCAGAAAGGGTGCTTGATCTAGGGTTCTACATTTCGGTAACAGGTGTGGTAACGTTCAAGAATGCTGAGGTCACAAGGGATGTTGTAAGATATGTACCTGCTGACCGTCTGCTGGTGGAAACTGATGCTCCTTTCCTCTCTCCGGTTCCGTTCAGAGGGAAACCTAATGAGCCTGCCAGGGTACGAATAGTTGCAGATGAAGTGGCAAGGGTAAGAGAGATTTCAGCAGAGGAGGCAGCATGCCGCACCACAGAAAATGCGCAGGCCCTTTTCGGACTTCCCGTCCTCTGATACTGGCCTCAGCCTCTCCAAGGCGCAGGGAACTTCTTGCAGCACTTGGCCTGGAATTTAGCGTAAGCGTCAGCGCTGCTGAGGAACCAGCTCCTTCCCTGGGGGACAAGCCGCTTGATTACGCGTGTGCCAATGCGTGTATCAAGGCCCGTGAGGTTGCTGCAAGGCATGGTGACTGTGCGGTCCTTGGTGCGGATACCATTGTGGTGATAGAAGGGGAAATTCTTGGGAAACCCTCAGACAGCGCTCATGCTGTTGAGATGCTGTCCAGGCTATGCGGCGCGAGACATACGGTGATAACCGGCTGTTGTCTTGTATGTACCAGGTCAGGCTCTGAAGATATATTCCATGCTGCCACTGATGTATGGCTGGCCGGACAGAGTAATGAGATTATCCGTTCATATGTGGCTGCAGGGGAACCTATGGACAAGGCAGGCAGTTATGCGGTGCAGGGCTGCGGCGCCTTCATGGTCCAGCGTATCGAAGGGTCATGGACAAATGTTGTGGGCCTTCCCATGGAGATGGTGGTGCCGGTCCTTTTGAAAAGAGAAATCATTGGGGTGAGGAAAAGTTGAACTCGATCAGGGGAAATCTTGAAAGCATACGCGCAAAGATCGCAGAGGCTGCTGAAAGGGCAGGCAGGGAACCTTCTGATGTCACTCTCATAGCCGTAAGCAAGAAAAAATCCGCAGCGGCGGTAAAAGAGGCGTTCACTTGCGGGCAGCAGGTTTTTGGGGAAAATTATGTTCAGGAGGCAGCAGACAAGATAGACGTTCTCCAGGAATTACGCCCCCGGATTTCGTGGCATTTTATCGGGCATCTGCAGCGCAACAAGGCGAAACGCGCAGTGGAACTCTTTGATTTCATTGAGACAGTGGACAGCCTGAAGCTTCTGAGGGCCCTGAGCCGTCACGCTTTATCAGCAGGTAGTGTTATGCCGGTTCTACTGCAGGTGAATATTGCAGGTGAGGCGAGCAAGGCCGGAATGGCTCCGGAAGACCTCGTGCTTTTTATTGACACTATGCTTGAAGACAAGCCTGAAGGGGTAGATGTTCAGGGGCTGATGATTCTTCCACCCTGGAACCCGGACCCTGAGGCGTCAAGGCCCTGGTTCGCAATGGCACGCTCCCTCATGGAAGGGCTGTCGGAGAGGTATGGCAGTGATCTGCATCTGAGGCATCTTTCAATGGGTATGTCAGGTGATTTCCAGGTGGCAGTGGAGGAGGGGGCAACTCTTGTAAGGGTAGGAACAGCCATCTTCGGGGCCAGGAGCTGAAACTCTCAACCTGGAGTGGCTCAGCTCGTTCGAGAGCATTCCGCGTGTGTCCCAATATCATAACGTGCTGCGGCTGTGTAACTTTTTGAGACTGGTTTTGAAACTGTTATGAGGTGTCACGAACGTTATATGCAGTTTTTCTCGCAGAACAAGCCTCAAAAAGCCACACACCCTCCACTAATAGAAAAGGAGGGACAAACAGTGAATGCTCCCGCTCGTTCCCAGACTCCAGTTTGGAAACGGTATGGGCGGAAGCTCCAGCTTCCAGACAAGGGCAGGTAATGCCGCACAGCCGGTATTAAAAGGAATGAAGCAGTAGCTTCTGTCAATTGGGTACCCAAACTGGAGTTTGGGCACCAGCACGAAACTTGTCACCACTTATTGAGAAGTTACCTATTCAGCGTATCGGATCCATTCCTGTCCTGACTGCAGGTGACGTTGCACAGAGGTGTACTCATGTTTGAAATATTTATAAAAACACATTTTTCATCAGCGCATTATCTCAGGAACTATCCTGGCAACTGTGAACATCTTCACGGACATAACTGGGATGTGGAGGTGGTGGTAGGGTCTGAAGAACTGAACGATATAGATGTAGCCATTGATTTCCGGGATGTAAAGAAGGTGGTAGGAGAAATAATGTCTGAGCTGGACCACACTAACCTTAATGATCACCCGGCTTTTACGCACGTGAATCCTTCCTCAGAGCGTATTGCTGAATACATATTCAGAAAAGTCCGTGACGGGATTGCCTCATTTCCCGCAGTACGCCCCCTACGGGTAAAGGTGTGTGAAACCCCAGGATCAGGCGTTATCTATTATGAGTGAATCTCGTGTTGAAGTATGCGAGACTTTTACCAGCCTTCAGGGTGAAGGCCTGCATTCCGGTCTCCCCTGTTTTTTTATCCGCCTGTCAGGCTGCAACCTGCAATGTTCATACTGTGATACCCGCTATGCCCATGAGCCTGGCACCCTGATGGGAATCAGTGAACTGGCAGTTCTCTGGCATAAGAGCCGCGTGTCGCTGGTTCAGATAACAGGCGGAGAGCCTTTGCTTCAGGATGGCGTTTACCATCTTATGGATACCCTGCTTGAATCAGGCGCCGAGGTCCTGTTGGAGACAAACGGGTCGGTTCCGCTTGACCGTGTGCCATGGCAGGTGGTCAAGGTCGTGGATGTGAAGACGCCTGGAAGCGGTGTGGCTGAAAGCTGGAATGCAGAAAATTTGAGGTGGCTTGCAGGTTATGATCAGGTGAAATTTGTAATTACAGGCAGAGAGGACTATCTCTGGGCCTGTGACTATGTGGAAAGGCACCATCTGACCACATTCGTGAATGTTATTTTTTCAGCAGCCTGGGGGGATGTGGCGCCTGAGTTGCTGGCATCATGGATGGTTGAGGACCGTTTGAAAGTTCGGTTTCAACTGCAGCTCCATAAAGTCCTGTGGGGAGAAAAAACAGGATGTTGAACAGTTAAAAGCGTTGACAGACAGGAGCATATATTGTAAAAGCAAGCGTTAGAAATTTATGAATGGGGCTTCATTTTCGACAACTGCCTCATTTTCTTTTCAATTTAGCCCTCAGGGGGAAGGAGAACGATATGATTACCATTGATTTATCTTTCTGGGCGGAACTGATTTCAGTTCTTATCCTGATGGTAGTTCTCAATTCGATTCTTTACAAACCGATACGACGTTTGCTCAAAGAGCGCGAGGCGAAGATGGCCGGTATTCAGGCCGAGGCCGAGAAGTACGAGCGTAACGCCGAGCAGCTTGTGGCCAACTATGATCAGAAGATGGCTGAAGCACGTGCTGAAGGAAAGAACGAACTGGAGAAACTGAAAGGGGAGGCCAGGGAGGAGGAGCGTCAGCTTATGGAGGCTGCGCAACAGGAGGCTGAAGCCAAAAAGAATCAACTTATGTCAGAGCTGTCAGGACAGATAGACGCTGCGAAAAAGGAATTGGAGGCACAGTCCGAAGCCTTTGCCGTTGAGATTGCTCAAAAGTTGCTGGGGAGGGCTGTCTAAGATGAGAATTTTTGGAAGAAAAATCACTGGGTATGCTATAGCAGGTGTACTTGCAGGTGCGTATCTTGCCTTTGCGATGGTCACAGGTTTTGTTGCTACAGACCATGGTAATGCGATTGCCAGCGAGTCTGCAGGCCACGAGATGGCTGTGCAGCATGAGGCTGTAGCCGGGCATGCAGAGGCAGCCGTACATGAGGAAGCCGCAGGGGCACACGAAGCAGCGGCTGAGGGCGAGGCGGCTCACGGGGAGCATCACGGGCTTACCCACCGGCAGGTGATGAACTTCATCTGGCACTGTCTTAATTTCACCCTCCTGGTACTCATTCTGGTAAAATATCTGCGTAAGCCCATTGCTGATGCTTTCAAGGGGCGTACTGAGCAGATACAGGCCAAGTTTGACGAGCTGGAAGCCCAGCGCAAGGAGGCTGAGAAAAAGTATGCCGATTATGAACGGAAGCTTTCCGGCCTTGAGGATGAGGCAAAGAGAATTTTAACCACCTTCGTTGAGCAGGGGCAGGCTCAGAAGGAAAAGATTATTGCCCAGGCACATGAGGCGTCGGAGCGTGTAAAGGCTCAGGCCGAGTTCTATGTTCAGCAGGAACTTGCCAAGGCAAAAGTTGCGCTCCAGAAGGATATGGCTGATTCCGCAGTTTCGGCAGCGGAAGAACTTATCAGAAAGAACCTGACTGAGCAGGATCATCATAAGCTCATCAGTGAATACCTTGAAAGGGTGGTGCAGAAAAATTGATTAGCACAGTATTAGCCAGAAGGTATGCAAAAGCGCTCTTCGCAGTAGGAAAGGAAGAGGGAAAATTGGAGTCATTCGGTCAGGCTCTGAACGAAATTAATTCCCTCTTGCAGGAGAGCCCGGACGTGGAGGCCGCTCTGGAAAGTCCCATTGTACCGCCTGAATTGAAGCGGGAAATTGTGGACGAAATTGTAAAGGCGGCGGATTTCGAGGATTCGTTAGCAAATTTTCTCCGGCTCCTTGTAGATCGGGGGCGGATCCAGCACCTTAAACTTGTTGCAGAATCCTTTGAGGCGCTTATGGACGAGGAAACCGGCAGGGTACGGGCAACTGTTCGTACTGCTGTTCCCGTCCCGGACGACCTCAAGGATAAGTTGGCTGGCGTGCTTGCCGACAAGACAGGCAAAGAAGTCATTTTGGTTACAGAAGAAGACCCGGACATCATTGGCGGTGTTGTGGCCCATGTGGGCGACGTAGTCTGGGACGGAAGTATAAAGAGTCAGCTTGCAGGCTTGAAAGAATCCATAGGGAGGGGTGAGCAAGGATAATGGCACAGATAAATGCATCAGAAATCAGCGACATCATAAAGAAAAGAATTCAGGACTTTGAAAAAACCGTTGATCTGGCAGAAACTGGTACGGTTCTGTCAGTAGGTGACAACGTTGCCCGCGTTTATGGAGTCCGTAACTGTATGGCCATGGAGCTTCTCGAATTCCCCGGTGGCGTTATGGGACTGGCTCTCAATATTGAGCAGGACAACGTCGGTGTGGCCGTTATGGGCGATGTTGAGAACATCAAGGAAGGCGACCTTGTAAAGAGGACCGGCAAGATTGCACAGGTTCCTGTTGGTGAGTGCATGCTGGGACGCGTTGTTGATGGACTCGGCTTTCCTATTGATGGTCAGGGGCCCATCGATGCCAAAGAGTTCCGCAGGATTGAGGAAAAGG
The DNA here is from genome assembly GCA_015486425.1 of Deltaproteobacteria bacterium. Lineage (GTDB taxonomy): Bacteria > Desulfobacterota > Dissulfuribacteria > Dissulfuribacterales > QOAL01 > S144-17. The sequence goes on from WFRQ01000133.1 coordinate 9,473, forward strand.
CTCCTGGCGTTATTGACAGAAAGTCAGTTCATGAGCCCTGCTACACAGGTCTCAAGGCTGTTGACGCCATGACTCCTGTTGGTCGCGGCCAGCGTGAGCTTATCATTGGTGACCGTCAGATTGGAAAGACAGCAATCGGCGTTGACGCCATCATCGCTCAGAAGAACACAGACGTTTACTGTATTTATGTTGCAGTGGGCCAGAAGCAGGCTACAGTTGCTCTGGTTGTTGAGGCTCTCAGAAAGGCAGGCGCCATGGAATACACCACAGTGGTTGCCTCAAGTGCTTCTGAGCCTGCATCAATTCAGTATCTCTCAGCGTTCTCCGGAACAGCCATGGGTGAGTATTTCCGTGACAGCGGTCGTCATGCACTCATTATCTACGATGACCTTTCAAAACAGGCTGTATCTTATCGTGAGCTTTCACTTCTGCTCAGGCGTCCCCCAGGACGTGAGGCTTTCCCAGGCGATATTTTCTACAATCACTCAAGACTTCTTGAGCGTTCTTCAAAGCAGAATGATGAGCTTGGTGCAGGCAGCCTCACAGCGCTTCCCATCATTGAGACTCAGCAGGGTGACGTTTCTGCTTACATTCCAACAAACGTTATCTCCATTACTGACGGACAGGTTTATCTTGAGCCATCACTGTTCTTCGCTGGTGTAAGACCTGCTATCAATGTTGGTCTTTCTGTTTCCCGCGTTGGTGGCGCTGCTCAGGTGAAGGCCATGAAACAGGTCGCCGGTACGCTCAGACTGGACCTTGCCCAGTATCGTGAGCTCGCTGCTTTTGCTCAGTTTGGTTCTGACCTTGATGCAGCAACTCAGGCACAGCTCAACAGGGGTGAGCGGCTCGTTGAGATTCTCAAACAGCCGCAGTACAATCCCCTTCCAATGGAAAAACAGGTAACAATTCTGTTTGCAGGTACCAAGGGGCTTCTTGATGACCTTCCTGTTGACAGTCTTGCTGCTTTTGAGAAGGAGCTCTATGAGTTCGTTGAATCCAAGCATTCTGATATCTTTAATGACCTTGTCGAGATGCAGGAGATCAGTGATGGGTTGGCAGAGAAAATGACATCAGTCATTGAGGCTTTCAAGAAAGATTTCAAGGCCAGCCATAACCTCTAAGATAAGGGGAATTAATTGAGATGCCTTCTCTTAAAGATATTCAGCTTAAAATAGTTGGCGTCAAGAAGACGCAGCAGATTACAAAGGCCATGAATATGGTCGCTGCTGCAAAACTTCGTGGCGCCCAGGACCGTATGGAGCAGTTCCGCCCATATGCAGACAAATTTGCTACGGTTATGGGCGATTTGTCTGGCGGAGCCAATCCAAGTGCGTTTCCGCTTATGGCCCAGAGAGAGGTAAAGAAGAGTCTGTTGCTCGTCGTTACCTCTGACAGAGGTCTTTGCGGGGCCTTTAACTCTAACATTATTAATGAATCAGAAAAGTATCTTCAGAAGGAAAAGGAGGCGGGGCGCGAGCCGGTTCTGTGCTGTATCGGGAAAAAAGGCGCTTCGTATTTCAAACACACTGATTACGACATCCTGTATGAAATCACTGACTGTATGAGTGATGTGCAGATGCTCACGGCGAGGCAGGCAGGCTCAGAGTTAATCAGAAGGTTCCTTGCTGAGGAAATTGATCAGGCTAAACTGATATATGGTCGTTTTGTAAATGTTGCAGTACAGAGGCCTACCTTCAGGCCGATTCTTCCAATAACTCCTGAGGGTCTCTCTCAGGGTGAAAAGGATGAGGAAGAGGCTGAGGGCCCCAAAGCAACATACATTTATGAGCCTGGTCCTGAAGAGATACTGAATCAGCTCATGCCGATGTTCGTAAATGTCCAGATCATGGCAGCTATGCTTGAGACGGTAGCCAGTGAAATGGCTGCGAGAATGACGTCCATGGATAACGCTACCAACGCCTGTAATGATATCATTAATGAACTTACCTTGCTGTACAACAAGGCGAGGCAGGCCGCAATCACCGGCGAGCTTATGGACATAGTCGGCGGCGCGGAAGCGCTTAAAGGTTAAAATAAAAGGAATTTAACTGGCAATTAATGCCGGGGAGGTATAAGTAAAATGGCAAACGTAGGCAAAATAGCCCAGGTTATTGGACCCGTTGTTGACGTGGAATTTGAACCGGGACAGCTGCCCAATATATTGAACGGACTGCTGGTAACAAACCCTGCTATCAGCGACAAGGAAGACAACCTTTACGTTGAGGTCGCCCAGCACCTCGGTGACAACATGGTTCGCTGCATCGCCATGGATACCACTGATGGTCTTGTTCGTGGTATGCCCGCAAGGGATACAGGTGAGCCCATACTGATCCCAGTTGGCGAACCTACTCTTGGCCGCATTATGAACGTTGTTGGATGGCCTGTTGATGGTCTTGGTCCCATCGATGAGACCAACAAGCTTCCTATTCACCGCAAGGCTCCTGCATTCGTGGAGCAGGACACCACGGTTAATGTTCTTGAAACAGGAATCAAGGTTATCGACCTTCTGGTACCGTTCCCACGCGGTGGTAAAATGGGTCTGTTCGGTGGCGCTGGTTGTGGAAAGACCGTTATCATGATGGAGATGGTACATAACATCGCCATGCAGCACGGTGGTATCTCAGTGTTCTGCGGTGCTGGTGAGCGTACCCGTGAGGGAAATGACCTTTACCACGAGATGAAGGATTCCGGTGTTCTTCCCAAGGCTGCTCTGATTTACGGTCAGATGACAGAGCCTCCGGGAGCTCGTGCCAGGATTGGTCTTACAGGTCTTACTGCTGCTGAGTATTTCCGTGATGAGCAGGGACAGGACGTGCTCTTCTTTATTGATAATATATTCCGTTTTACCCAGGCCGGTTCTGAGGTTTCGGCTCTGCTTGGACGTATTCCTTCTGCTGTTGGTTACCAGCCTACACTTGCTACAGACCTTGGTGCTCTGCAGGAGCGTATTACTTCAACCAACAAGGGTTCCATTACTGCTGTTGAGTGCGTTTACGTCCCGGCTGACGACTTGACTGACCCTGCACCAGCAACCACTTTTGCTCACCTTGACGGTACTGTTGTTCTTTCCCGTCAGATTGCCGAGCTTGGTATTTATCCTGCTGTTGATCCGCTGGATTCAACCTCCAGGATTCTTGATCCCAATGTTCTTGGTGAAGAGCACTACGCAGTAGCACGTAACCTTCAGCAGACCCTGCAGAAATACAAGGACCTTCAGGACATCATTGCCATTCTCGGTATGGATGAACTTTCAGACGAGGATAAACTCACAGTTCAGAGGGCTCGTAAGTGTCAGAGGTTCCTGTCACAGCCGTTCCACGTTGCTGAGACATTTACAGGTATGGCCGGTAAGTACTGTAAGGTTGAAGAGACTGTGCGCGGCTTTAAGGATATTCTGGAAGGAAAGTACGACGACCTTCCTGAGGCAGCTTTCTACATGGTTGGAACCGTGGAAGAGGCAGTTGAAAAGGCAAAGGGTGCTTAACAGCCATTTGAGCCTGAGCACAGGTTACGAGGATAAGTGATATGGCCAATAAATTAATGCTTGAAGTAGTAACACCAAGCGCGCAGGTTGTCAGTGAAGAAGTTGACCTGGCTACGGCACATGGTGCAGATGGTGTATTCGGTGTTATGGCGAATCATGCACCGCTTTTAACTACCATGCCGGTAGGTGAGATGCACTATGACAAGGATGGTACGATTGTAAGCCTGGCTCTAAGTGGTGGATTCTGTGAGGTTTCCAACAACAGGATGACCATACTTGCCGAGTCTGCCGAGTCAATTGAAGATATTGATATTGAACGGGCTTTAAAAGCCAAGGAAAGAGCAGAGCAGCGTATTCAACAGGCTGAATCTGCAAAAGCAGATATTGATCTGGCAAGGGCACAGGCTGCACTTGCAAGGGCAATGAACAGGTTGAAGTTGGCTGGTCACGGTTAGTAAGCTTCGGCCTCAATTAACATGTTGTTTCAAGGGCAGGGTTATCCTGCCCTTTTTTTTTGCCTGCGTTGACTTTTCCATATTGCACGAAAAGGTCCTTCATAATAAACTCACATACAGTATGGAAATGCCTTGAGCATTCCATTCCAGTTTTTTGGGTAGTGGATGTTGCACTTATGGGCGGTGCATGAAAGTTCCGGGTATCTGCCCACAGGGTACTGCATCTGCTGCGTTGTCGGGGGCTCGAAGTACGGGAAGTACGCCTTCGCCCCCTCCGCCTTGCATCTGCAACACCCTGTGGGCAGATACTGTTTTGTTTTCATGGTTCCCGGTGGGCAAGGCCTGAATCGTGCGGTTTGTCCTATTACGTTTAAACGTCAGCTGTTTGTCAGGCAGGCTTGAGTGATAAATCCGCCCTGTGGGTCGGGTATTAATTCTTCCCTAAATTGAGCGTTTCAAAATGTGGAAAATTATTTTTTCAAAAAAATTAAAAGGAGTTATATCGATAATAGTTTTCCAATTTTGAAGCCCTTCGGGATTGCCGTCTTCACCGCATCTCCTTTGTCATTGGAACCTCCATATAGTCGACTATAATGGGAATTCCTCTTTCGCGGATATGCAGCAAATCCGAACAATCGCTCAAATTAGGTCAGCTTATCTCTGATTGAGAAATCCTGGGTTTTTTATGCAGATAGCCGGAGAGTACAATGTTGCAGCCATAGTGCTTGCTGCAGGTAAGGGTACACGGATGAAGTCATCCGTTCCAAAGGTACTTCATGAGGTACTTGGTCGTCCTTTGCTGGGCCATGTTATAGAGCTGCTCAAGGGCCTTAACATTGGTCGCGTAGTTACTGTGGTTGGTCATGGCGCAAACTCAGTCAAGTCTTATCTATCCCCCTTTGGAGCGGAGACAGTTGTACAGGAGGAGCAACTCGGGACAGGTCATGCCGTCTCATGTGCGGAAACTGCTCTCTCTAATTTTTCAGGGCATGTGCTTATTATATGTGGAGACACACCTCTTTTTTTTAAGAGTACCATGGAGGAATTTATTCGACTGCATATTCAGTCGGACAATATTCTTTCTGTGCTCAGTTCAGATTTTGTCGTCCCCTTTGGCTATGGACGTATTGTTCGTGATGCCGGCGGCAGGTTTCTCGGTATTTGTGAGGAAAAGGATGCCGAGCAGCATATCAGGGCAATTACTGAGGTAAATACAGGTACCTATCTTGTTCACTCAGATTTTCTGTTTTCTGCGTTGAACGGGCTGGATAATGATAATGCACAAAAGGAATATTATCTTACTGATATAGTTGAGATAGCTGTTTCTCTCGACAAGAAGACAGATGCCTTCTGTCTCGCGTCTGAAGAGGAGGCTCTCGGCGTCAATTCAAGATTTCAGCTTTCTCAGGCAGAGGGCATCCTGCTTGGTCGGATCAGGAAGGCCCTTATGGACCAGGGCGTCACTCTGCAGAATGCTCGCACAATCTATATAGAACCTTCAGTGATTATTGAACCGGATGTACTTGTTGAGCCCTGCTGCGTGTTAAGAGGGAATACCCGTATTGGTGCAGGTTCCAGGATCGGGGCCCATTCCTATCTGTCTCACGCTGAAATTGCACCTGCCACCAGTGTGCCTCCATTTTCCTGTATTGAGGCATAAAAACTGATTCTTGAATGGCGGACTGCAAATTTTTTCAACGCAAAATTACGCAATTATTCAGACGCTCAATTTAGTTCAGATGCTCAACTCAGGTACAAGTCACTACAAAACAAGACCATTTACTCACGCTGAATAGATACCAAATTTATTAGCAATATTTCAGGAGATTATGATGGAGAATATGGAACATACAGAATCTATGGAAAAAGATGAAAATCTTGATACCAGCGAGCTCGCTCTGCTCGAGGAAAAGATAGAAAAACTTGTAGAGTTCTGTCTTAAGTTACAGGATGAGAACAGGCAGCTTAACCAGTCACTCAATGCCAGTATACAGCAGGTGGAATCTCTTACTGCCAGGCTGTCAGAATATGATGAAATGCGGCAGGATGTCAGGGAAAGAATCAATCGCCTGGTGCGCACCATCGAGGACCTTGAGTCTTCTTCTCAAAATGCAGCTACTGATACTGTTACAGAGACGCCAGTCAATGATGAATCGGGTGATTCCTACCCGTCACAGCAGGAGCTGCTGCCTTCTGAATCTCAGGGGGAGTAAATGCCAGGCACTGTCTCGCTGCATTTTTTTGGCAAGGTCTATGATCTGCGCGCGGATGACCCTTCTGATGATGTTGAAGAGGTTGTGAAGTATGTAGAGCATGTAATGGGTGAGACAGAGGCACGGCACCGGGGGTTATCGCCCCAGAAGCTGATGGTGCTGGCAGCGCTTCATATGGGTCGTGACTATATTCGGGAGAAAAAAAAGAACAAGAAATTTGCTGATAGAATGAAGAATACCTCGGCCCGTATTGCAGACAGGATAGATACCTTAATTGATGATTCATGACATGCTGTTATGAATTTTTACTCAGGGTCAGCTCCTTAGGGGCTGTCCAAAAATAACTTACCGATTTCGCATCTCATCTTCAGGCCATCCTGAGCTGAACTTCAATCACAAAATCCTCAACGTAGCCCGGCTACGCCTGCGGTTTTGCTCAATCAGTTCAACTCAGCCTGACCTAAATCTGAGC
>WFRQ01000134.1 GCA_015486425.1 Deltaproteobacteria bacterium
ACCAGGGTTCAATATTCCTTGAATCCTTCCCTGAGCCCCCTGATCTCGGTATTGATGAGGAGTTTGTGACGTTCTGGGACAGTGTGTGGAAGGTCAGGGCAGAGATTACAAAGGCCCTGGAGCTTGCCAGGAGAGATGGTAAAATAGGCCTGGCCCTTGATGCCAGGGTTGCTGTCATGGCTCCTGAAGAGCTGAAAGGCCTGGTGGCAGACAATCAGGATCTGTTCAGGGATGTATCCATTGTCTCACAGTTTGCGGCAGTGGAAACCGTTGACAGGGCAGATGCAGGTGAACACGAAACTGTGTGGGAAAGCGAGGACATTCCCGGCCTTGTGGTAAAGGTTGAGCCTGCGAGGGGCGGCAAGTGTGAGAGGTGCTGGCAGTGGAGCGAAGAGCTGAACACATCTGAAAAGTGGCCTGATACATGTCCGCGCTGCGCCTCTGTGCTTGATGAACTTGGCGTGGCACTGGAAGAAGACAAGGCCTGATGGCAGCATCCCCTGTTTGTCCCAATATCATAACGTGCTGCGGCTGTGTAACTTTTTGAGACTGGTTCTGAAACTGTCATGAGGTGTCACGAACATTATTCGTGGTGTATAGTTATCAGTTTGCAGTTTTCAGTAGTCAGTAACTGAAAACTGCACACTGATAACTGAAAACTCAGACCGTCTTATGTCCAATTACCATTCAAAATATGGAAAAACATTTGGGGGACATGCATGAATATTGAATCCTTGAGCAGTATCAGCGACTGGTGCAGGGAAAAGGCCAGGCCGGCCCTGATGCCGGTGGTCAGGTGGTTCGATCTTATGGGCCTCAGGCCCAATGATGTCACCCTTTTCGGCCTTATGTGCTATGCGCTCTGCGGAATCGCTGTTGCCTCCGGCCATCTTGTGACCGCAGCCTCTATTATAGTGATATTCGGTCCCCTTGACGTAATAGACGGTATGCTTGCGCGGGAAACCGGCAGGGTAACAGCGTTCGGGGCCTTCCTTGATTCCGTTACTGACAGGTATGCTGAATTTTTCGTATTTCTCGGCCTGCTGGCATACGTTATCCTGCACCTCAATGCCGGGCTTGCCGGAAGCATGCTTGTTCTCATGGCCTGGACCGGTTCCTTCATGGTGAGTTACGTGCGGGCAAGGGCTGAGTCTGTTGGTTATGACTGTTCTGTGGGGATGTTTACCCGTTTTGAACGTATGATAATGCTTGCAGGCATCATGCTTACGGGATGGATTTATGAGGGAATGCTGGTTCTTGCCGTGTGTACCCATTTTACTGCGATTCAGCGTATCATGCATATTTATCACCTGTCAGAAAAAAAGGAGCAGTAACCATTCCGGCAGGTGAGAGTGAACCTGACCGTTACCTGTATGAAAACCCGGACTAATGAAAGCAGTGACAGTGGCGGGATATTTTACATTACAGGCACGCCTATAGGAAATCTGCAGGATATCAGTGAGCGCATGCAGACTGTGCTGTCTTCTGTGGAACTCGTTGCCGCAGAGGATACCCGCAGGACACGAAATCTGCTATCCCACCTTGGCATATCCGCAAGGCTCATAAGCTGCCGTGAGCAGAACGAGGCTGCAGGCACTGAAAAAATCCTTCATGCCCTGAGCACAGGTCTTGACGTGGCCCTGGTAACTGATGCCGGGATGCCAGCGCTTTCCGACCCTGGCAGGCGCGCCGTAAAGATTGTCAGGAGCCACGGTTACAGAATAGTTCCTGTCCCAGGGCCGTCTGCCGTGACAACAGCCCTTTCTGTATCCGGCATGCCTGCTGATCAATTCCACTTTGAGGGGTTTCTTCCATCAAAACAGGCCGCAAGGCGCAAGCGGCTTGAGGAACTCTCTAACATCAAATGCACACTCGTATTCTTTGAAGCCCCCCATCGCCTCAAGGCCACTCTTGAAGATATGCAGCGTCATCTTGGTGACAGAGAGACATTTATGGCACGGGAGCTTACCAAGCTCCACGAGACTCTGGTAAGTTCAAAAATATCGGCCTTGAGGGATATGATATCATCAGGTGTAAGGGGAGAGATTACACTGGTGGTCCAGGGGGCAGCCTCAGGCGCGCCGCAGATGACTGGAGAAACAGAGGGCAGGCTCCGCGAACTTGTTTCATGCCTGATTTCTGCAGAGAGCATGTCTGTTAAAAATGCCTCTGCCCTTGTGGCAGGTCTTACTGGAATTTCAAAAAACAGCATCTACTCGCTGGCTATAGGCATAAAAGACCAGCAAACTTAAGGGTTGTTCAAAAATAAGTTAGGGGCAATATTCGGGAAAGAGTCTTTGATTTTACATGCCCCCTGGTTTTTATCAAACCGTGCAGTGTGAAAGAAAATTCTTTCTCATTGTGGAAAATTTTTCCGTTCCTCCAGATATTCCAGTTGCTGCATGGGCTGTTACCCCTGTATGAATGCGAAAAAATCTTGTTTTTTTTAAAAAATGGAGTTATATATTCTGGAATGCATATTGCAGTAATAGTTGCAATATGGGGGAGGGAAGGAAAAAATGAGGTTCAGAATGAATGTCTTAATAAGGAGGGCATAAAATGGCCCCTTATTATAAATTTGAAGAAAATCCTGACCATATTTGTCACCATTTTGAGACAAATTCACCAGATAACTGCTACAGTTTCTGTAAGTACGCTACGGTATGGATAGATGGACAGAGGGAGAGGACATGTCCATATCCTGCCTGTCCCTATGTGTCATCATATTCTTCTGTCCTGAAGGGTATCTACTGTAACCGATCCTCTGAATAACAGATATCCGGGCTGCAATGCTCTGTCAGTGGGCTTTGCAGGCATAGTCTGCACGGTTGTCTGCTCACAGGGGCCGGATCAGGCGGGCTGCTGCCTCTACCTTCCCGGCATGTATCTGCTGCAATTAGATGCAGGCGTCTTTCTGTCCCTTTCCCTGTTTTGGACAGTCCCTAAGTAAACCTCAGAAAATCAGGAACCCAAATCTTGGAGCTGAAAAACAAACCATTCACGTGCCATCAAACGAAACGCTGAATAGTTAACATCGATTATAACTTTCCAGTTTTGAAACCCTTCGGGATTGCCGTCTTAACCGTATCTCTTTTGTCATGGGAATCCCCTTAAACGAAATCTGAACGATTTTATTGTGATCCAGGTTGAACAATGGTTTAGACTGGCAATTGATTATCAAACGGGCTTCAAGCCCTTTTTTCTTTATATAAGGCAGTAAAAATGCGCGAAAACATAAAAAAGGCTCTTGCCAGGGCACTCAGTGAGTGTGCAGAAAGTGGTCTGCTTCCCCAGGGTAAAATCCCTGAGGATCTGCAGGTATCCCGTCCCAAACATGAACAGCATGGTGATTTTGCTACCAATGCAGCCATGATCCTGGCATCCCAGCTAAAGATGCCGCCGAGGAAGATTGCAGACGCACTTAAGGAGAGGCTTGAAACAAATGACCTGTTCTCCAGGGTAGATGTTGCAGGCCCGGGGTTTATCAACTTTTTCATCAGGCCGGAATGGTGGCGAAATAACCTTCTTACCATTGTGAAAAAGGACAGTAGTTATGGCATCAGCCAGTCCGGTCAGGGCAAGAGGGTCCTTATAGAATTTGTAAGCGCAAACCCCACCGGGCCGCTGCACGTTGGCCACGGACGCGGTGCGGCAGTAGGAGACTCTCTTGCACGGGTGATGCGTGCCGCAGGCTATGATGTTGATACCGAATACTACATCAACGATGTGGGCAATCAGATGAAGACCCTTGGCACCTCTGTGTATCTGCGCTATCAGCAGTATTTTGGTAAAGAGGTGGAATTCCCCACGGAGTGCTACCAGGGAGATTATATCAGGGAAATAGCCGCGGATATTGCACACAGTGAAGGAGACAGATTCCTTGACACTCCTGTTGAAGAGTGTGTTGATTACTTTACTGCCGCTGCAGTCAAGGTAATATCCGCATCCATAAGAAAGGACCTGGAAAATTTCAGGGTTTCATTTGACAACTGGTTCAGTGAGAGGACCCTGCATCAGAGCGGATTGGTGCAGAAAACCATTGACCAGCTCAAGGAACAGGGGCTTGTTTACGAAAAAGAGGGTGCCCTTTGGTTCCGTTCGTCTGATTATGGAGACGAGAAGGACCGGGTTGTACGGCGTGCAAACGGTATCCTTACCTATTTTGCAGCAGACATGGCGTATCACAGGGAAAAGCTTGAACGTGGTTATGATATGCTGGTGGATATCTGGGGTGCAGACCATCACGGATATATTCCAAGGGTCAAGGCTGTCATTAAGGCCCTGGGCTTTGAGGACAGCAAGCTTCAGGTGCTTCTTGTTCAACTGGTAAACCTGCTCGAAGGCGGCAAGCTGAGGCAGATGTCAACCAGGGCCGGACAGTTTGTTACACTCAAAGAGGTACTGGATGATGTGGGGGTTGACGCGGCCCGTTTCATGTTCCTGACAAGAAAGTGTGACAGTCATCTTGACTTTGACCTTGATCTTGCAAAGAGTCAGAGTCAGGATAATCCTGTTTACTACGTGCAGTATGCCCACGCTAGGCTGTGCAGTGTGTTCCGTAATGCTGAAAGCCAGGGGATGTCTCTCAATGATATAAGCACAATAGATACCTCTCGGCTTGATGCGCCGGAAGAAATAAAACTTATGAAGGTGCTTGCGGAATTTCCTCTCACAGTGGCGGGCGCAGCCCAGGCTCTTGAACCACACCGCATCAGCTATTATTTGACAGAACTGGCATCCCTGCTGCATAGTTACTATACTAAGTACCGGTTTATCGAAGATGATGCAGAGCTTGGCAGGGCAAGGCTGCTGTTGGCACAGGCTGTAAGGAATGTATTTGCCTCAGGTCTGAACCTGCTTGGCGTATCTGCTCCGGAAAAAATGTAGGTCTTGAATTGAGCGTTTTAAATTTGGCGGATATGCGGCAAATCCGACAATCGCTCAATGCAGGCAGGTGATTTCCTGTGTGCCGAATTTAAACAGCGTCACACGCAGACAGACGCCGTGGGGATGATATGGCCCGGGTGAAAAAAAATACTGTTAAGAAAAAGACAAAGGCTATACGGTTTCAGATGGGGTGGGGTGGGCTCACAGCACTTGTGATTTCCACCATGTGTGTACTTCTCTGGACTTTTATAATGGGGTTCTGGGTGGGCCAGAAGCTCATTGGCAGGGGAGGGGTTTCCCACAAGAACCTTACTGTTCTGAACAAGATTGAAGAGGCCACCTCTGCTCCGCAGGTTCAGATTCCGGAGCGACCGGTTGGTCCGGCATTCCCGCCCATTACCGCAGGCCGGAACACACCGCCGCTGCGGCCAGAGGCAGCAGGCGACAGTGCCGAAAACCAGCCACTTCCAACAGAAGTCATAGGAAAGGAGACGCATGCCCCGGCCACCTCTGTGGCAGAGACAGAACCTGAATCCGAAAAGCTCAAAAAACAGACAGCAAAGCCTGAACCTGTAAAAGAAAAGGCTCAGGCATCAGGGCCCAAGGCTGCTCCTGCCAAAACGGTACAAAAAGCACCTGTAGAGAAGGAAGTTAAAAAACAGGCAACTGCAAAGACATATTTTGTCCTTCAAATAGCCTCGTACCGCGATAAAAACCGTGCGGAAAAAGAGGCGGCACGGTGGCGCAAAAAGGGGATTACCTCCCAGGTGGCGCGTGTTTCAATAAAGAACAAGGGGATATGGTACAGGGTATATCTCGGGCGTTACAGGTCTGTGCAGGATGCCACAGCAGGCGCAAAACGCCTGGCACGCAAGGAGGGCATAAGGTCTTACGTAGTGCCTGTAAAACCCTGAGGTCATACTCTTTCCGGAGATTCCATTCTGATGACAAAGAAAATGCGGTGAAAACGGCAATCCCGGCTGCATAAATATTTTCGGACACGTCCAGTGTAAGCGCAACTCCTGTGTATTTTCAGAGCAGAGGATTTAAAGGCAGTATATGTGGAGTCCTTGCCGGGCTTTGTTCATCATGTCCCATTCCAGAGCAGCCTTTCCTTCATTGCTGCGTTGCCTTTCCATGCATGGCCTGTGGAGGAGCGCGGCTATTTTTTCATAAATATGATACAGAAAGCCACAATAAATGACGTTAAGGAAATACATGCACTGCTGTCCATGTTTGCAGCAAGGGATCAGCTTCTCCCAAGGTCACTCAGTGAACTGTACGAACATCTCAGGGATTATACGGTTTACAGGGATGAACAGGGAAAAGTTATCGGGACAGTTGCCCTGAGTATATCATGGGAAAATCTCGCTGAAGTGCGCTCCCTCGCTGTTATGGAAGATAGACAGAAAGAGGGCATCGGCAGGCTGCTTGTTGAGCACTGTCTTTCCGAGGCGGTAACGCTGGGCATCTATCGGGTGTTTACCCTGACATACCAGCAGCATTTTTTTGAAAAGATAGGATTTAAACCCGTTGATAAGAGTGTACTTCCGCACAAAATATGGGCAGACTGTGTCAAATGCCCGAAATTTCCTGACTGTGACGAGACGGCAATGCTCATGGAGTTGTAATTGCTGAATTGACATTTCAAATATGGAACTGGATTTTTAAAATATGATAACAGATATTCTGCAGAAGGTCTTTGGGACCAGACATGACAGGGAGGTTAAGAAACTCAGACCTCTTGTTGAAAAAGTTAATTCATTTGAACCAGCCATACAGGCGCTTTCAGACGCAGAGCTCCAGGCAAAAACGCCTGAATTCAAGGAGCGTCTCGAAAAAGGAGAAAGCCTTGACAGCCTGCTTCCTGAAGCATTTGCGGTTGTACGCGAGGCAGGAAAAAGGGTGCTGAACATGAGGCATTATGACGTGCAGCTCATTGGCGGCATGGTGCTTCACCAGGGCAAGATTGCCGAGATGAAGACAGGTGAAGGAAAAACCCTTGTTGCCACCCTGCCTGTTTATCTGAATGCCCTGACAGGGCGCGGCGTGCATGTTGTAACGGTTAATGACTATCTGGCAAAACGTGACTCTGAATGGATGGGCAAACTCTACAATTTCCTCGGCCTTTCCACAGGCGTAATTGTTCACGGTCTTGATGATGAGGAACGGAAGGCCGCATACCATGCTGATATAACCTATGGAACCAACAATGAGTTCGGGTTTGATTTTCTAAGGGACAACATGAAGTACTCCCTGGACGACATGGTTCAGCGTGATTTCTACTATGCCATAGTTGACGAAGTTGACAGTATCCTTATTGATGAGGCCAGAACTCCGCTTATCATATCAGGCCCTTCTGAGGATTCAACTGACCTGTACTACAGGGTGAACAGCGTAATTCCCGCACTTAAGAAGGACACCCATTACACCGTGGATGAGAAGGCCCGTACCGCGTCTCTCACAGACGAGGGGGTTGCCCTGTGTGAAAAGATGCTTGGCATTGAGAACCTCTATGACCCGGTAAATACCGAAATCCTGCATCATGTTCAGCAGGCCCTGAAGGCTCATGCGCTCTTCAGGCGTGATGTGGATTATATCGTAAAGGATGGCGAGGTAATTATTGTTGACGAGTTTACCGGCCGCATTATGCCGGGCAGGCGTTACAGCGATGGTCTTCACCAGGCCCTTGAGGCAAAAGAGGGGGTGAAGATAGAGAGCGAAAACCAGACACTTGCCTCAATCACCTTTCAGAATTTTTTCCGCATGTATGAGAAACTGGCAGGCATGACAGGTACTGCCGATACGGAAGCTGCGGAGTTCAAGAAGATTTACAACCTCGACGTGGTGGTGATACCCACTGACAGGCCCATGGTGCGCATAGATCACCCTGACGTAGTCTTCCGAACCGTGGAAGAAAAATTCCATGCCGCAGCCAGAGAGATAAAGGAACTGCATAAGAAAGGCCAGCCTGTGCTTGTCGGTACCACAAGCGTTGAGGATTCGGAGCACCTTGCCGGTATTCTGAAACGCATGGGTGTTCCTCACGAGGTATTGAACGCCAAGTACCACGAAAGAGAGGCAGAGATCGTTGCCCATGCCGGTGAAAAGGGCAGGGTAACCATTGCCACCAACATGGCAGGTCGCGGTACTGATATTGTGCTGGAAGAGGGGGTGGCAGACCTTGGAGGCCTGCATATACTGGGCACAGAACGTCATGAATCCAGGCGCATTGACAACCAGCTCCGGGGCCGTTCAGGCCGCCAGGGAGATCCCGGTTCCTCCCGTTTCTATCTTGCCCTTGAAGATGACCTTCTGCGCATCTTCGGCTCTGACCGGATATCCGGCCTGATGGACAAGCTGGGCATGGAGGAGGGAGAGCCCATTGAACACTCCATGCTTTCCAAGGCCATAGAAAACGCGCAGCGCAAGGTTGAGGCCCACAACTTTGAAATACGTAAACACCTCCTTGAGTATGACGATGTGATGAACAAGCAGAGGGAGGTTATATACAGCCAGCGCAAGCAGATCATGAAAGGCGAGAACCTGCGTGATGAAATCATGGGCTTTATCGAGGAGATCGCCTCTGTTCTCACTGCCACGTATGCTGATGAAAAGGCGCCTTCCGAGGAGTGGGACTGGAAGGGGCTTGAAAAGCGCCTCAAAGGCCAGTTTGCGCTTGAGCTTGATTTGTCCAGGGAACAGCGTGAAGACATAACCGCTGAGGAACTGGAAGAGCATCTCATTGACCTGTTTAAAAAGAGCTATGAAAAGCAGGTGGAACTGTTCGGCCCTGAAGAGATGGCAAGGGCAGAGCGCTTTCTTATGCTCCAGGTGCTTGACGGTCTGTGGAAGGACCATCTCCTGAACATGGATCACCTGCGCGATGGCATAGGCCTCAGGGGATATGGTCAGAAAGACCCGCTGCAGGAATATAAGCGTGAGGGCTTTGATATGTTCATGGACATGATTCAGCGCTTTCGCGAGGAAACAGTGAGTATCCTGCTGAGGATTGTTCCCATGCGTCAGGAAGAGGTTGACGCCATGGAGGAGAAGCGGCGCAGACAGCAGGAGCGTGAACTCAACATGAGCCATGGCGGTGAAGAGGGCGCCAAAAAGCAGCCGGTAAGACGCAAGCATAAAAAGGTGGGAAGGAATCAGCCGTGTCCCTGCGGAAGCGGCAAGAAATATAAGAAGTGCTGCGGAAGAAAATAGGTATCTGCTCACAGGGTACCGCATCTACGGCGTTGTCGGACGCTTGAAGTACAGGAAGTACGTCTGCGCGTCCTCCGCCTTGTATCTGCAGCACCCTGTAAGCAGATACAAGAGAATTTACACAGACTGATTGAGAAGTTACGAAAATAAAAAGATACGGGGGTTTAAAAAAAGGGGAGAGATATGACTGATATCAAGATAAGGGGCTTCAGCGGGGCGGCAGTGGCCGCTGGCATTAAGTATGCTGACAGGCTTGATCTCGGGCTGATTGTCTCCGATACCCCGGCTGTTGCTGCTGCAGTATTTACCAGGAATGTTGTGAAGGCTGCGCCTGTGCTTGAAGGCATGAAGCAGATGGCACAACCTGGTACCCGCATCAGTGCAATAGTGATAAACAGTGGCAATGCCAATGCCTGTACCGGAAGGCAGGGCATTAAGGATTATCATGCTGTATGCAGGGAGGCAGCCCGCCTTCTTGATGTGCCGGAATCACAGGTGGTCTTTTCATCAACCGGTGTCATTGGTGAGCCGCTTCCTGTTGACCGTTTCAAGGCTGCCCTGCCTGAGGCTGTCTCCACTCTTGATACTGGTGGAATTCTTGCAGTGAGTGACGCAATTCTTACCACCGATACCGTAAGAAAGACAGCATTTGCAGAGGTAGTGCTTGACGGCGTGCCTGTAACCATAGCAGGCATTGCAAAGGGTGCAGGAATGATCGGCCCGGACATGGGGCCGCCACAGGCTACAATGCTGAGTTTCATAATGACAGATGCAGTGGTTGATCCGGCCTGGTGGCAGGATGCACTTTCTGCAGGAACTGAGCAGAGTTTTAACACTATTATTGTAGATGGTGACACAAGCACCAATGATACAGTCTATGCACTGGCAAACGGTCTTGCAGGAAATAATCCGGTAAATG
>WFRQ01000135.1 GCA_015486425.1 Deltaproteobacteria bacterium
CTGCATATCCGCGAAAGAGGAATTCCCATAATAGTGTGTGCTATTGGGGGATTCCGATGACAAAGGATATGCGGTACCCCCTGAGCAGATACGGAAAAAGAAAAACCTCCCTTATAAGCAGGGAGGTTTTTAAAAGCGGTATAAAGCAGCAATTTATGAACTGCTGCTGGCCGGACACTTGCCTGCGGCACATGAACTCTTGGTGCCGGATGTGGAATCCTTCTTCTTTTCAGACTTCTCGCTGCCCTTGTTCTGCTGCCCTTTATTGGCATAGTCTGTTACATACCAGCCGGAACCCTTGAGATGAAACGTGGTCTGGGAAATAACCTTGTGCATTCCACCTCCGCATGAATCGCAGGTGGACAAGGGTGGATCTGACATCTTCTGCCAGTGTTCAACCCTGCTGCCGCATCTTTCACATTCATATTCATAAATAGGCATGATACTTATACCTCCAGATTTATAACTTGACTGCCCTGATGAAGGCAGCTTAAAATTTTCCGCTTCGCGAACCGTGCACAGAGTACAATGTCACTGAAAAAATTCAAGAGGCACCGCAATGATGGCTGAACCTCTCCAGAACCATATCAATGCCGGTGACAGGCACCCCGTCAAGCATTCTGTGCGTAATTGAATGAACTATCTCTTCTTCACTGTTCTTTTCATCGGACAGCAGATTGCAGTGATGCCTGCTGAACCTTGCTATGTGTACCAGTTCATGACTCAGGACATATACCATGAATGGCAGCAGCTTCTCTTGCAAACCACCTGTCTCCTCAAGGATATTGTGGTCATGGAGACAAATATGATACAGTTCATAACTGGCGCTGCCGGACACCTTTGCAGATACCGGGCTGTCATAACGCATCAGGTGAGCATAGGTCCGGTGAGGGAAATCCACATTCCCCGCCTCTCTGAGAGTTTTTATCTCATACGGATGCCTGGCCCAGTGACTTGAAGAAAACGCAAAAAAATCACTGGTAATCTCCTCGGCTATTACAGCCGATCTGTCCAGGATATCCATGTGTTCAGGCAGGAAATAACACCTTTTAACCATACGTTAATGAACCGAAGAAAAATCAGTCAACAAAATACCCGGCTTAGGGGCTGTCCCAAAATAGTCCAAAGCTGAAAGCTCAAGGCTCAAGGCTCAAAGCAAAAGAAACTGTTATTTGCTGGCTCCCAAACTCCAGTTTGGGAACTATAAACTGGAAGCTCCTGCTTCCCCACTTCCTTGAGCACACAATTTGATAAACTGCAAAAGCGTATTTTCATTGTTCGCTGTGCTCGCTCCGGGAATGGTATTGTTTTTTAAGCGTATCTGAACAATTTAAAAACATACCATTCCCATGTCATCAAACGAAATGCTGAATAGTTACATTAAATTAGTAACGGGGAGCATGTGTGTCAAGCTGCCGGATTTCCTTTCGCATTGCAATAAATCAGGTTCAAGGCCTGGACTGCTTGTGTTAATATAGCAGCATGGAATGCTTATTCTTAATAAATCCAGCGTCCGGAGGCATGGAGGGGCAGCGCCTCGCAGATACCCTTAACCAGGATTTTTCCGGGAGCGGTCATAACATTCACGCTGTGTTCGTAAATCACCATAATCCCATGAGCCAGGTTTCATCCCTATCGGCTGGTAAAGACCTGGTGGTGCTGGCTGGTGGAGACGGCACTGTATCCATGCTGGCAGGCTGCCTGTCCATGCTGGACGCCCCTCCTCCCTTTGCAGTCATACCGCTTGGCACCGGCAATGACCTTGCCCGCAATACCGGATGGTTCAGGCTGTGGCGTGAGGGCGGCCTTGACGCCTTCTTTACTGCCCTTCCTCTGTGCAGCGCAGAATCCATAGATATATGGGGTATTGGCTCTGATTACAGATTTCTGTGCTATGCTGGCATAGGCTTGGACGCCCGCATCATATCCTTTGTGGACAGGCACAGAGACGCCTTCCCCCTGCCCCATAAATTAGAAGCGCAGCGCAGATTCATTACAAGGATAGTCTATGGCGCAGCGGCACTGCGCCACCTCACATCAGAACTTGTCAAAGGACGCAAACAGAGGGGAAGAATGGATTTTTCCATCAGGGGGGAACATGTTGAATCCGTAGATTTGCATGCCACTGAAGTGCTGCTTATTGCCTCCATTGACAGTTATGCCGGCGGCGGGTGTCTGTATAAAAAGGCCTCACGCTCAGATGGCATTTTTGAGGTTTACAGATTCCCATCACTCATGTCTTATATAAAATTCCTTTTTAAAACCAGGCTTGGCAGAAAATTCACCCCTGAACCCTCTTTCCGTGCTGACAACGCAATTCTTCCGGGTAACAGCACATTGAATATGCAGTTAGATGGAGAACCGGTTGAAGTTACCACAACATCAGGCAGCCGCACCCTGTCACTGCACAGGGTTATACCCATACTGATACCTCCTGACGACCTTGCCGCACGGGCCAGGATACGAAAAAAATCCCCATCAGAAAAAGAGGTCAAGGCGGAAATATCGCCTGTAATACCCGGCGCAGCTTCAGCCAGTCAGATGAGAGACCAGTCTGCAGGCGTGCTGCCGGAAAATCACAAATCCTCCTGCAGGAAATAACAGAAAATGACAACAGTAAACGGAGATATCTATGCGGAGCTTGATAATGCCACAAAAAAGGCGCTCTCCTGGAGTGAAGCCTCTCAGGCTCC
>WFRQ01000136.1 GCA_015486425.1 Deltaproteobacteria bacterium
CTCTGTGAACCATGCGGAGCTCAGCGCCGGCATAGTTGTGGAAAAGGGATTCTTCAAAGACCTTGATGCAGCAGACTGTTCCCTTGTGGTAAAGGCCATAAGGAGGCACAACATGAAAAATGTACCTCCTTCATCATACTGGCTGGAGGGCGTGCTTACGCTTCTTCTGAGAGATGCTGACAAACTTGATATCTGGCGGGTCTTTCATCAGCACTACACTGCCGCAAGCAGAGGGAAATCAGGGGAAGACTCCACCCTTGAACTGAACAAACCGGACACACCCGGCATATCTCCGCAGGTTGCTGAAGACATCATGGCCGGGAGGATAGTTGATCTGTCATATGTGAAGAACAGAAACGACTTTGCCATGGTGAGGCTGGCATGGGTATTTGATATCAACTACATACCAACGCTTATAGAAATAGAAAAACGGGGATATATCGCTGCCCTTGAGGAGTACCTGCCTGATTTTGAAGAAAAAGAGAGGCTTTTCCAGAGGGTACAAGAGTATGTTCACGACATGATTGCCGGACAAATGAGTGTATGCTAATTTTTCACGGATTGTCGTTTCAGGCGGCACATTACAGGAGTTTTTTATAATGGATTACGAAGCTGTCATTGGTCTTGAGGTGCATGTTCAGCTCAAGACCAATAGCAAGATATTCTGTTCCTGCGTTAACAAATTCGGTTCCTCGCCCAACACCCAGACCTGCCCGGTATGTCTTGGAATGCCTGGTGTGCTTCCGGTCCTGAACAGGAAGGTGGTGGAATATGCCCTGAAGATGGGCATGGCCACCAACTGTGAAATACCGAGGTACAGTCAGCTTGCCAGGAAACACTATTTTTATCCTGATCTACCAAAGGGTTACCAGATTTCCCAGTACGAGCTCCCGCTTGTGGAACATGGCTGGGTTGACGTTGAGGTGAACGGCGATATCAGGCGCATTGGCATAACCAGAATCCACATAGAAGATGATGCAGGTAAACTCATCCATGATGAATCACGTCCTGTGAGCTACGTTGACCTGAACCGTACCGGCACACCGCTGATTGAGATTGTAAGCGAGCCTGACATCAGGAGCCCTGAGGAGGCATCGGCATACATCAGGAAAATCAGGCAGCTTGTCCGCTATCTTGACATAAGCGATGGCAACATGGAGGAGGGAAGCCTGCGGTGTGATGCCAACATATCGCTGAGACCAAGGGGCCAGAAGGAGTTTGGCACAAAGAGTGAACTCAAGAACATGAACTCCTTCAGAAATGTTCAGAAGGCCCTTGAATATGAGATAAGACGGCAGACCGCACTGCTCCTTGATGGTCAGGAAATTGTGCAGGAAACCAGGCTGTGGGATGCAGGCAAGGGTGTTACCCACTCCATGAGGGGCAAGGAGGAGGCCCATGACTACCGCTACTTCCCTGACCCTGACCTTGTTCCCATTGAGGTAAGCCATGAGTGGAAGGAGGAAATCAGGAGCACGCTGCCGGAGCTTCCGGACCAGAAGCGTGAGAGGTTCATAAGCCAGTACGGGCTTCCTGAATATGATGCCGGAGTGCTCACGGTTTCCAGGGATACAGCAGACTACTTTGAAGATACTGTAAAGCTCTTTGATAACGCAAAGACCGTTTCCAACTGGATAATGGTTGAACTTATGAAGCTTCTGAAGCAGTCAGGGGTTTCCGCTGGAACGACCATGGAAAGATGCAAGGTTACGCCTGCCTTTCTTGCAGAGATACTGAAGCTCATAGACAGCGGCGCCATCAGCGCCCAGATCGGAAAGGAAGTCCTTGCCGACTGCTTTGAAACAGGCAGGGCGCCAGGCGAAACAGTAAAGGAAAAGGGCCTTTCACAGGTAAGCGATGAATCGGAGCTTGAGGCAATAGTGGCAAAGGTCATGGATGCCAATCCAAAGGAAGTTGAGCTTTACCGTTCCGGCAAGAAAAAGGTGCTGAGCTTCCTCATGGGGCAGGTAATGAGAGAGACCAGGGGTAAGGCTAACCCAAAGAAGGTAAACGAGATATTCAGAAAGGCCCTGGAGGGCTGAAGCAGGGGCTGAGGAAAAGACGTGAATGACCGGATAATTCAGGATATTGCTGCTGAGGCTGGTTCATCGGTAATACCAATGCGGTGGGAAAAGGGCTGTTTTTACCTGCTCGACCAGCGGCTGCTGCCTGCCGAGGAGAAGTGGATAAAATATACCAGGGCCAGGGATGTGGCTGGTGCCATCACTGACATGGTGGTGCGCGGCGCGCCTGCAATCGGCATTACAGCGGCATTCGGCATGGTGCTTGCCGCAAGGGAGGCCTCGGGTCTTGAAGGCAGGGAATTCCTGGAGCACTGGGACAGGGAGGCAGCATACATGGTAAAGGCCCGCCCCACTGCTGTAAATCTCAAGTGGGCGGTTCAGAGGCTTTCGCGTGTTGCAGCGGTTGCGGTTCAGACAGGTGTCACAGGCAGAGAAGTTGCCGAGGTCCTTGAGGCAGAGGCAATGGCCATCTGGGAGGATGATATAAGGGGAAATATAGAGATGGGCCGTCTCGGAGCCGGTCTTATCCCTGAATCAGCCGGAGTTCTCACGCACTGCAATGCCGGGGCCCTTGCCACAGGCGGTTATGGCACAGCGCTTGGGGTCATAAGGGGCGCGGTTACTGCGGGGAAAAATATAAAAATCTACGCGGAGGAGACCAGGCCGTGGTTCCAGGGCTCCAGGCTTACAGCTTGGGAACTCATAAGGGATAAAATGGAGGTTACGATTCTGGTTGACAATGCAGCCGGCCTCATGATGAAGCTCGGAAAAATCAATGCCGTGGTGGTGGGCTCTGACCGCATAGCTGCCAATGGGGATGTTGCCAACAAGATTGGTACTTACCAGGTTGCCGTGCTTGCAAGGCGTCACAATATCCCGTTTATAGTGGCAGCGCCTGTTTCCACAATTGACCCTGATATGCCCTCTGGCGATGCAATAGAAATAGAAAAAAGAGCAGGGGACGAAATAGTCTCTGTATGCGGCACGCGCATTGCCGCCAAGGGTGTAAAGACCGAAAACCTGGTGTTTGACGTAACTCCGGCTGAGCTTGTCACAGCCATTGTCACGGAAAAGGGAGTGCTTGAGCCGCCGTATGGACCGTCTGTCAGAAAGCTCTTCTCTTGAGCGCCATGTGAGGATGGTGGCAAATGTCTATGACGCCCACACGGCTGCTCTTTTTATAAAGAGCCCGCACAGCAGCGTCATGGAGCTTGTGGCAAGGGAGAGCCTGAGCCGCCAGATCATCCCGGGCTGCGTCATAGAGCCGGGGCAGGGCCTGCTTGGCTGGGCGGCCAGGGAGCAGAGGCGTCTGCATGTAACCCGTTTTGAAAGGGATACGCGTACCCTTGGCATATATGCTGCTGATGTGAAGATCAAGGCCCTGCTGGCAGCCCCGCTTCCCCAGGGCCGGGGCGTTCTCATGGTGGACAGCCGCAACAGGCACGCATTTCCTGAAAAAAAGCAAAAAATACTGGACGATTTTGCCGCCGTGGCCCTGGACCTCTGGGAGTCACAGAGATGTGCCATGAACCTGGAGTTTTACCGCTCATTTAACAAAATAGTGCTTGGCAGCCGCATGAGCATGATGTCATGCATTATCAAGCTTGCCGAGCTTCTATGCATGGACACCGTGGTGGCTGCCACCATGGTGCATGGCAGTGGTAAATACACTGTGGAAAAGGTGTGGCGTAAAGGCATGGACAGCGAGAGATGGAGCGGCAGGCAGTTCAGTATAAACCAGGGATATACAGGCTGGTTTTTCAGAAAGGGCATGAGCCTTGTGATGAAGGATTTCAGGGGAGATGCGCAGAAAAGTTTTCTTCTCAGTGAGGAAGAGATGCTTAACCGCGGAGAGGTCCTTGTAGGGGTTGTGGTGCCAGGTTCCAGCATGACTGTGGTGGTAATATTCACAGGCAATGCAGACATATTCGGCTGGCCTGATGAACTCCTTGACATGCTCACAGGGGCCATGAGGGTTCATGCTTAGGGGATGTACAAAATAACTTCCCGATTTAGGATATCTATCTGAAGATGGCTCAAAGCTGAAAGCTCAAGGCTCAAAGTAAAAGAAGCTCTAATTTGCCAGATGAACTCAGCCTGCCCTAAATCTGAGTTGGCCAGCCTCCAACTTATTTTTGGACAGCCCCTGAGAAATTTCACAGATTAATCAGAGCGGCATGAGAGGATAATTGTTTACAGGATTAAGAAAAATTTTCAGGAAAAATCTTGGTATTGACCTCGGCACTGCCAATACCCTGATATATCAGGAAGATCAGGGAATTGTCTTTAATGAGCCCACAGTAATTGCCATGACTGACACAGGCAAGGTGCTCGATGTGGGCTCCAGGGCCAGCTCATACCTTGGACGAACACCTGACGGAATCAGGGCAGTCCGCCCAATGGCAAGGGGCGTTATCAGCGATTTTGATGCTGTGTCCGATTTTATCCGCAGTATCCTCCACATGGTCAGGGACAGACAGGCAGTCCTCGCGCCGGACGTGGTGGTGTGTGTTCCATCCAACATCACCAGGACGGAACAGCGCACGGTTCTCGATGCAGTAATGGAGGCTGATATTCATCGTGTCTGGCTCATGGAAGAGGTGATGGCTGCTGCCGTGGGGGCAGGGGCCGCATATCCAGGGGCTTCGCCAGTGATGGTGCTTGATATCGGGGGAGGCACCACTGAGGCAGCGGTAATCAGTGACATGGCATATCTTGCCTGCGAGACTCTGCGTGTTGCCGGTGATGAGATGAACGAGCTGGTTTTAAGATACATGAAACGGAAACGCGGGCTGTTAATGAGCCCTGAAAGTGCAGAGAGGCTGAAGTGGGATGCAGGCGCTGTACCAGGCTGGGCAGGAAAGACAATTACTGTAAACGCAGGGGGAAAGGATCTGACAACCGGCATGCCAGCCACCTGCGAGGTGACCTCAGACGAGCTTGCTCCCATATTTAAAAACATGCTTGAAGACATGGCAGAGATGGCAAAGGACGTGCTGCGTCAGATAGATATCGAAATCCTGCATGGCATAAGCGCCGGAGGCGTAGTGCTTACAGGTGGCGGCGCGCTGCTTCGCGGCCTGGATTCATATCTTACCCGGAGCTGCGGCATTGAATTCCGTCTTACAGACAACCCGCTTGAAACAGTAATCGCAGGGGCAGGAAGGGCAGTGCAGAACCTGTCTGAATACCGCTCTGTGTTTATTAACTGATTCGTATCTATTCACAGGATACCGCATCTGCTGCGTTGTCAAGTGCTCGAAGTATGGGAAGTACGCCTTCGCCCCCTCCGCCTAGCATCTGCAGCACCCCCTGAGCAGATACGTGTCAAGTTTAAACACACTGCATTCCGGATGTATGGCATTTCAACTCCGGAAATCACGTGCATAACCATGCCCGGCCAATACTGAAAATTATGAAAATTGAAAACCTGAACATATCATCAAGCGCACCCCCGGACCTTGTACATGCCCTTGATACAGCGCTCAAGGCAGCGAAGCAGGCAGGAAAGACACTCATGGACCTGTACAGTCAGCCTCATGACATCCGCTACAAGGGGGCTATTGATCTTGTAACAGAGGCGGATGTGGCTTCGGAAAAAGCCATAAAAGCCGTGATAGAAGCTGAAAGCAGAGCAGAAATCATGGCCGAGGAGTCAGCGGACAGCATAGAATGCCCCGCAGCGCCTGTATGGATCATAGACCCGCTTGACGGTACTACCAACTATGCCCACGGCTTTCCATTTTTCTGCGTATCCATCTGCTATTACCTTGGAGCAGAGGTCAACGGACATGGTCCGGGGCCTGTGGCCGGCGTGATATACTGCCCGGTGCTTGATGAAATGTTTTCCGCACTTAAGGGGCACGGGGCATGGCTCAACAATGCCCCCATGCACACCACCAGTGAGCAGGAAATGGAAAGGGGCCTTATGGCAACAGGCTTTCCCTATACCATCAGGGAGGAATCGCAGTGGGTACTTGAGGCCCTGCAGAAAGTCATCATCAAGGCTCAGGGTTTAAGGCGTGCAGGCGCCGCAGCACTTGACCTTGCCTGGCTTGCAGCAGGAAGGGTTGACGGCTTCTGGGAAGCCGGGCTGAAACCCTGGGATACAGCAGCAGGACAGCTAATAGTCACTGAGGCCGGGGGCACTGTTACAGACTTCGGTGGAAATGAGTACAATCCTTTCATGAAGGAGATACTGGCATCAAACGGTCCGCTGCATGATAAACTTGCCGCTATCCTCAGGGATTTTCACGGCAGGTACAAATAACCGGCAGGCTACCATGACTACCTGGCGAAATATAAAATGTCCTGAATGCAGCCACACGGTTCGTATTTATGCGAATCCTTTTCCCACAGTTGATATAATCATCAATGTCGAAAATAAAGGGATTGTACTTATCAAACGGAAAAATCCTCCGTACGGCTGGGCCATTCCAGGAGGATTTGTTGATTATGGCGAGAGTGTTGAAAAAGCAGCAATACGGGAGGCCCTTGAGGAGACAGGGCTTGATGTAACACTTCAGGGTGTGCTTGGCGTATATTCAAACCCTGAAAGGGATAAACGCATGCATACTATCAGCACCGTATTTGCGGCTACTGCTCAGGGCAGGCCTCAGGCAGGTGATGACGCTGCTGAGGCACACCTCTTTCCTTTGGATCAACTGCCATCCCCTCTAACCTTTGATCACGGTCTTATCATGCAGCACTATCAGGAATGGGTCAGAGGAAAGAGATGCCTGTGCCCCATGCCATAGGCCTTTTATAAAGCCCTGATGAACCTGAACGAGATAACAAGAAAAGACCTGGACAGCCTGATAACCCGGCTGCTTGATGCTGAACACGGGGAAATTCCCTGCATGTCAGCCACGCTCCGCCGCCTAATGGCCCTTGACCCTGACAGTGATGCCTCCATGCAGGAACTGGCGGAAATTATTCTTGAGGATTACGGCCTCATCGGCAAGGTCCTTCAGGTAGTCAATTCATCATACTACAGGAGACTTAACACTGAGATCACCACGGTAACCCAGGCGGTTATATTCCTTGGATTCAACACCATACGCAGTATTGCCGTTGACATGGCCGTGCTGGACCTTTTATCAGATGATGCCGGCGGAGCAGCAGTTAAGGTAATGGCCCAGGCCTTCCTTGCGGCAGGCCTGGCCCAGGCAGTGGCGGAACAGAGCGGCAGGAAAGACCCTGAAACCATTTTCGTTGCCTCTCTGTTCAGGCCCATGGCCCGCATAGTCACTGTGCTGCAGGAACCGGAGATATATTCCCGTCTGTGCGAAATGGAAACATCGAACAATTCTGCCAATCGCCAGCTTGTACGCAACTTTCTGCGCGAAACAGGTTACAGGCTGGCGGAACTGTGGGGCATGCCTGCAGGGCTTGCCGGATTCATGGAGGGATGCAGACAGTTTGCCTCGTCTGTTGATTCCTCTGACCTTGGCCTGGTAAATAATTCCAGCCGCATCAGCCGCATGATAATTGATGGCCACAGACAGGATGATATTAATGATCTGATTGTCAAGTTTGAAAAAGAATTCAACATCGACAGGGAGGCCCTGCTGCAGTGCATTGAGGCCGCAGCAGCAAGGACAAGAGATAAATCAAAGGCCCTGGACCAGCTTTTCAGTAATATTAAGGTAAGCCAGATCCTAAATCCCCCGGAGGAAAAATCTGAAAGGGCCGCAGCACCTGAAAAAACCGCTGTTTCAGAACAGGAACAAAAGCTGGATGACAGGGATGAGCTGTTCCTTGACCTTCTGAACCAGATAACCCAGGCAATTCTGGAAAACAGATTTACAATAGATCAGGTCCTGCTGCTTGCAGTAGAGGTCTTACGCCGCGGCCTTGCCCCTGCAAATATCGCTCTGTGCCTCTTTACCCCTGACAGGAAAAAACTCGTGGTGCGTTATGCCCTTGGCGAGCAGGCAGGTATCATCAAAAAACACCTCTCTGTAGAAAATCCGCTTGAGAATTCTCCCTTAAAGGCTGCATTTCAAAATAACACGGAAGTTATGGGGACGTGGAAACAGATGATGCGCCAGCAGGAATCTGAACAGCATAAAACCCTGTGCGCCAACCAGCTTTGTGCAAGCCCCATTCAGGTAAAAGGCAGGCCTGTAGGATGTTTCCTGCTTGATTTCAATGCTTCAAGGATTATTGACACCAAGGACCTGAAAAAAATAGCCCAGGTACGCGGCCTTGTGGCCATATCGGCAATGAAGAGGGCTGAGGGGAGTTAGAAACACCATGGAAATAACGCTTAATACATGTTCCCTTGAGCAGCACCAGGACCCGCATATCCCTTCCCGTTATCCCTCCTGGGTCACCTGGCTGGCATTTTCTGTTGGGCTTACAGGCGCAATATCACTGCGCCTGATCCTCATTGCCAAGGCGTACAGACCGGAACTTGTTCGCCTGCTCTGGTATCTCGGGGTATGCGGCAATATGCTCTTCTTCATGTTCAGGGCATTTATTACCCACAGGAGACGCAGGCTGATCACCACACTCAGACTGCAGGAAAAACTGCGTCAGGAAGACAGCCTGTGCCCTGA
>WFRQ01000137.1 GCA_015486425.1 Deltaproteobacteria bacterium
AGAAGCAGCGCAGTCCCCAGGTCAGGCTGGCGCTGGATAAGGACAGCGGGTATCAGGGTAAGCAGGCACGGTTTCCAGAGGTCGCGTAACCGGTACTGCTCCCGTTCATCCTTGTAAAACCAGGAACTCAGCACCATGACCATTGAGAGTTTTGAAAGTTCCGAAGGCTGAAGGCGCATAAACCCCAGAGAGAGCCATCTCTGAGAGCCCCCCACGCTCTTGCCGATAAAGAGAACCAGAATCAGAAGGATCACAGTGGCCAGCCAGATATAACATGATGCCGATGGTATCACGTGGTAGTCAAAACACATGAAACCGAACATTACCAGAAGCCCTGCCACATACCACTGAAGCTGTTTGTACTGGAAATGGTATCCTGTGGCTGCGCTGGCACTGTTCAGGTTGATGAAACCGATTACCATTATGCCTATTACGGCAAAAAACAGCCACCAGTCGAAATTTTCTATATACCGTCTGTCAAACATCGTGCGTCAACCGAACAGGCAGTTTCGCTGTCATTGCCCTGCATGAACCCGTTCCCTGCGATTTGCCTGCATCCGCCCTGCGCTGGGGCATTAGAACCGGCTTGGGGGATATAAGCTGCAGCCACCTCTCAATGACCAGCTTTGCTATAGGCGCTGCAGCAGACCCGCCATGCCCGCCATGTTCAACAAGCACAGCCACTGCTATTCGAGGGCTGTCCGCAGGGGCATAGGCAACAAACCATGCGTGATCCCTGTATTTCCAGTCCATCTTTTCAGACTGTCTCCGCTTTGTCTGCTTGATTACCTGTGCCGTACCTGTCTTACCGGCAACCTCGATGCCTTTTATCCTGCATCTTCTTGCAGTGCCTCTACGGTCCTGAACCACACCCTTGAGCGCGTTCCTGACTATGTTCAGGTTGCGGTGCGATACTGGGATATGTCCGGTTTTGTCACTGCTAAACCTGTCATGGACCACGGCATCAGGCCCAACTATCTTTTCAAGAAAGCCCGGCCTGTAGATATCTCCGCCGTTTGCAACGCTGCTTATGAGATTTGCCATCTGAATGGGTGTTGTCAGCACAAACCCCTGGCCAATGGATATGTTCAGGGTTTCACCCTTCTGCCATGCTTCGTGATATCGCTTTTTCTTCCACTCCCTGGTTGGAACAAGTCCGCGCTGCTCCCCAGGAAGGTCAATGCCTGTCCTCTTGCCAAGGCCGAACCCCCTGGCATAACGGCCTATCCTGTCAACTCCCAGTTTGAGGCCGACATTATAGAAATAGACATCACAGGACTGCACTATGGCCTTGTAAATATTGGTCTGCCCATGACCACGCCAGTCCCAGCATCTGAATGTGCGCCTGCCCAGCTTGAACGAGCCGTTGCAGAAAAACTGAGTGGATTCATCAACCACCTTTTCCTGAAGGGCAGCCGATGCCATAACAATCTTGAATGTGGAACCAGGTGCATAAGCCTCCTGTATGGCCTTGTTGCGCATGGGGCGGTACAGCGGATCGTTCAGTATCTTCCACTCTTTTACCGTGACTCCCCTGGCAAATGCCTCGGGGTCAAATTTTGGAGTGCTGGCCATTGCCAGTATGCGGCCTGATGACGGCTCGAGAGCCACTACAGCCCCGACCTTTTCACCAAGCCCCTCTTCTGCTGCCATCTGCAGGTCCACGTCAATGGTAAGGTAAACGTCGTCTCCTGCAACGGGCCTGCGTTCACTTACCACCCGCTTGAGCATCATGCGGGAGTCAACTTCCAGTTTGCGTTCTCCCTTTATGCCTGCAAGCTGGGATTGAAATCTGGCCTCCACGCCGTATTTTCCCACCAGGTCACCGGGCCTTGCCTCAGGGAAACGGCCTGCATCTATGTCTGCCTGGCTCAGTTCTCCAAGATAGCCAAGCAGGTGTGGCGCAATACTTCCGTATGGATACTTTCTACCCGGAGTTACTTCAATGATGACACCTGGAAGATCAGACAGGCGGGCCTCGACACGTGATATCTCGTCCCACTGGGCGTCCCGTTTTATAACAGCCGGAATGTATCCGGGCTGCTGAAGGCTGGTCTTGAGACGGACCCTTATGGAACTCTCCTGTTCATTAAGAAGCGGAAGGAGCCTTCCAAGCAGGGCCTCCATGTTTTTTACATCCTTGCGTACTATGCATATATTGAAACAGGGTTTTACCCCTGCCAGAAGTCTGCCGTTCCTGTCCAGTATTTTGCCTCTTGGCGGCTGGAGGCGCACTATCCTTAGCTTGTTACGCTCTGACTTCTCCCTGAACTCCTCACCGTTTATGATCTGAAGATACCAGAGCCGCGCCACAAACACTGCAAGACACAGAAAGATCAGTATGTAGGCCCCGTTACAGAGTCCCTGCCTCTGTCCCTGGTCTTCAGGGCCGAATTTTTTTACATTAAGAATTGCCTTTATGCCTGAAATGCGCATTGCTTGTACCTGTGTCAGAATACTCGTCCTGTGAAATTATCGTATCGTACAGCCAGTTGAAAAAGAGCAGGAAAAACGGCGCGCAGCAGCCGTTTAACACGGTTTGCATCACTCCCCACGGCCAGACAAGTTCCGCATGTCCCCCGCCGGCAAGTATGATAACTGTTCCATTCATACTGACAAAGAGTACGAGCAGTATTCTGTGAAGCATGGAGGTGTACAGCAGATGCCTTACCACGTAACGGACCATGAGATAGGCCAGTGCATATGCCCCGATGTACAGGCCGGGGTGCAGGGCAGTAAGCCCCTCTGCCATGATGCCGAGAAGCAGAACCGGGGTAAGTCCCTCGGGCATGGGAACTCGTATCCCAAACCATACAATCAGCGCGTATATACCATCTATGCTTATGCCATAAACAGAAGCCGTCTGTCCCAGGGCGCTTTCTGCAGACAGCAGGAGAAAACCTAAGGATAGAAAAAAGATATAATCCCGCTTCATTTCTCCTGCTCCAGGAGTGGTTTTTCAGCAATGATTATAAGTACTTTTTCCAGCCCCTGCAGATCAACCGCAGGGACTACCTCAATAGACTGAAACAGAGTTGATTCCCCTGCATTTTTTACAGAAGAGACCTTGCCAAGCATGAGACCCTTTGGGAAAATTCCATCTGTTCCCGATGTGATAACCTGGTCCCCTGCTTCAACATCCAGGCCCTTTTCAACATATTCGAGGGTACACCTGCCTCTGCCATTACCCTTGAGTATGCCTCGAGTGCGGCTGGACTGGATCATGGCACCAACTGCACTATTATAATCGGAAATAAGCATCACTCTGCTGAAATGGAGTCCGGATTTTATTATTCGGCCTGCAACGCCTTCAGCAGCAAGCACAACCATGTCACGGCCAACTCCATCCATCCGGCCCTTGTCCACAGTTACTGTGGAGACCCAGGGATCAATATCCATGCCTACGATAGAGGCAACAATATTCCTTCCGCCAGCCGTTTCACTCATTCTCAGCAGGCCACGAAGCTGTTCATTTTCTATAAGTGCCTCTCTGTAGCGCACCACTTCCTGCCTGAGCCTGGCAACTTCATACTGAAGCGCCTTGTTTTCCTGCTTTACACTCCTGAGGTTGACATACGAATCCCAGACACTGGTCACCCATTGAACCGGATTGGATATGCCCTTTTGAAAATATCCTGAGAGGTCTGTGAAAACAGAATCAAGGGGGACAATGAGTGAGGCTGAACGGAAATTAAGCCCCACCACTGCGAAGATAATCAAAACAACAGAGATGACAGCAATCAGTGCTGCCCCTATTTTTCTGGATTTTTTTTTGGTTACGGGCACGGATGAATATTAAAGATGGAAATCAGTGGCTGCCATTGGCCAGGAAAAATCTACGGAACTGCCCGAACACGTTCTAAACACCACCATTATCTCGAGATGAATAATTGCATTTGGCAACGCTCAACCTGGCATATCCCCGCATATCCCCATTGAAAGGAGGATCAGCGCATTCAGGAAATCATCATGTAATCATGATTTCCTTGAGGATATCAAGGTTGTCCAGGGTCTTGCCTGAGCCAAGGGCTACAGATGACAACGGGTCTTCTGCAATAATTATGGGTAACCCTGTCTGTTCCCTGAGAAGCTTGTCCAGGTTTTTCAGAAGCGCGCCACCTCCTGTGAGCACAATACCCTTGTCCACTATATCGGCAGCAAGCTCCGGCGGGGTCTGTTCCAGCGCTATCTTTAC
>WFRQ01000138.1 GCA_015486425.1 Deltaproteobacteria bacterium
CTGCTCTTTATTCCTTTTGCCGGATGGATGACTAATACAGATATTACCCCGGACCGGTTTCTGCAGTTTTCTGTGACAGGTCTGTTCACTTTTTTTGGAAATGCAAATGTCGCAATCCCCTGGCTGCTTGATTTTTTCCGCATCCCTGCTGATATGTTCAACATGTTCCTCATGAGCAGCATAATAAGCAGCCGGTTCTCCACTCTCACTGCCGCCATGTTTACCGTGGTGCTTACAGTGGTTGGCGCATGTGCCATGACCGGGAATATCAGGTTCAGCTATGCGCGTTTCGGTCGTTATCTGCTTATTACATTCGCAGGCCTTGTTGGTCTGGTGCTGGTAATGGCGCTGTTTTTCAGATTTGCAGTTAACATCCAGTACCATAAGCGGGATGTTGCAATGGATATGGGGCTCAAGCTCAAGGGCAATGTGGATGTGAAAATTTATAAAAAAATGCCGCCTGCCCTCCCCAAACCTCCTCCAAATGTGCCGCTTGTACATGCCATCAAGCAGCGCGGTTTCATACGGGTGGGGTATTCGTCCAGTTTGAATATGCCTTTTACATATTTTAATAATTCCGGCGAACTTGTAGGCCTGTGTGTGGACCTTGCATATCAGCTTGCAAGGGACATGGGTGTCAGGCTGGAACTGGTGCCAGTCTCATCTGAGAACATGCTTGAGAATGTAAGGGCAAACAGGGTGGATGTTATAATGGCCCAGGTACCCATTACCCCTGAACGGGCTGCAGTGGTCAATTTTACAGTGCCTTTCATGTATGAAACCCTGGCATTTATGGTTGAGGATCACATGAGAAACAGGTTCAAAAATTACAACAGGCTCAAAAAGGAACATGTCAGACTGGCTTTTTTTGATCTGCCCTACTACAGGTCAAAGCTCGATGAGCTGTTTCCCAATGCTGAGATAGTACCTGTCAAGTCCCTTGATGATTTCTTTGATGGCAAACTGAAGGACGTTGATGCCGTGGTTTACACCGCTGAGTCCGGTTCGTTTCTGAGTCTCCTGCACCCCCGATTCACAGTGGTGGTGCCAAAGGGGCTGACCCTCAAGATTCCCCTGGGCTTTCCTGTGCGCATGGGAGGGGCAAGCCTTGTGCGTTTCATGAACGCCTGGATTGATTTGAAAAATGAAGATGGCACCATGAATAAACTGTTTGATTACTGGATAAAGGGTGAGAATGCCGTTCCGAAAAAGCCGCGCTGGTGTATTGCAAGGGATGTGCTGCACTGGATGAATTAGGTAAGGGCATAGGAGAGGCGTGCCTGTCTCATGCGTGTGCAAAATGATACCGTGTCTTGCATGACCTTCCTGTCTGTAGTAAAAAAATTATCAATGCTGAAATTAACCGGATAGGGCTGAACATTCAAAATTGAGGAGGTATTGTCATGAGCAGTGTAGGGACTGACGATTTTCTAAAGGCTGTTGCAGTTGGGCGTCCGCCCAATGTTGTAAAACTTTTCCCCAACTCCAGGGCCCTTATTGTTAGCGGCAAGTTCATTGACAGGGCCATGCTGAAAAAAGGCCGGGCCATGACAATAGCAGCCAATGGAAGGAATCATTTAATTATTCGCGGGGTGCTTGCCGCTGCCCAGCGTGCAAACGCGGCCATTATTGTTGAAATAGCGCGTTCCGAAGGAGGGGCCTCTGCCTACTGCGCCACAAATTACTGGAACATGGCAAGGCAGGTGGACGCTGTGTGCAATGAGC
Source organism: Deltaproteobacteria bacterium (assembly GCA_015486425.1). Lineage (GTDB taxonomy): Bacteria > Desulfobacterota > Dissulfuribacteria > Dissulfuribacterales > QOAL01 > S144-17. The sequence goes on from WFRQ01000138.1 coordinate 1,726, forward strand.
TTGGCATAACAGTTCCGGTGGCCATTCATGCTGATCATTACGGTATCAAGACACCTGACGATATATGGCCTGCCAAGGTGGAGATACCTACACTCTTTGAGGCAGGGCTTACCTCAATAGCCATTGACGCATCCCACATGCCTGATGATGAAAATCTGCTGGCCAATATTGAGCTGAATCCCTTTATCCCCAAGTGGGCAGGGCTTGAAACCGAGGTAGGGGAAATCAAGGGCAAACACGGCCTTTCCACAGCCGAGGAGGCGCTGTTTCTAATTCAGGGCCTTAATGCCCACGGTATATTCCCTGACTGGATTGCACTGAATAACGGCACCACGCACGGTATTGAGAAGAGTGATTCCGGTATCCAGGTAGATCTTACTGCCGAGATTCATAATGCCCTTGAGCCTTATGGCGTATCAGGCGCTCAGCACGGTACTTCCGGTAATAATTCAGAAAGGCTGCGTAATATTGCGTCCCGTACCCGTACCACAAAGGCCAATGTGGCAACCGCGCTTCAGATGATTTCCTGGGGTGTGAAGGTGGATGATTACGGTAATGCAGAGATGGATGAAAAGGGTGAGTTTATTAAACTCAAGGGCCAGGGGGTCAGTGAGAGACTGTGGGATGAGATGAAGGCCTACGCCGAGAAGCAGGGCTGGAAGGGTGGCAATTATAAAAAACTTAATCTGCCCTTTGAAAACAAGATAATGGGGCAGCCTGTGTATATAAGGCAGCGCATGGCCAAGGCAGTGGAAGATTTTGTATATGATCTGCTTGTGAATGTGTTCAATGCCCAGGATACTGCTCCTATCTGCATAGAATCCATCCTGAAGGCAGGCTGTTTTAATCCAGGCCCCAAGGTTAAAAGGATTGAACAGCCTGAGGAGTGGACAGAGGAGCTTATCAGGGAAAAGGCAAAATCCATTGAGAGCGACAAGGGGCCTGAAGGCGATTTCGACGATTAAAACAGATCTGTACATGAGGCTTGAAAAACAGGCGTATCTGCTGCCGGTAGCAGGTACGCCTTTTTAAATTCAGGATAATGCGAATAACAGGCGGCACTGCCTGCGGGTTAAAAATATCTACTATTACAGGGCGTGATATA
>WFRQ01000139.1 GCA_015486425.1 Deltaproteobacteria bacterium
CCTGCAAAGTCCAGAACACCCCTGGCGCCAAGCCAGCCGCCGCCCCATATCCAGTGACATACCGGGTTGTACACCAGTATTGTCCATGCAAGGCTGAACACCAGGAAAGGAGCAAAACGCATGCGCTCGGCCATTGCGCCGGTTATCAGCGCCGGTGTAATTACAGCAAACATGCACTGATAAACCATGAACACAATGTGGGGTATGGTAGTGGCATAAGTGTCACTTGGAGCAGTTCCCACACCATTAAGCCCAAGCCAGGCCAGGCTGCCTATGAAGCCCCCGACATCAGGGCCGAATGACATGCTGTAGCCTATATAAACCCATTCTATGCTCACCAGCGCAATCATGATAAAGCTCTGCATGATTGTGCCAAGCACGTTCTTGCCCCTGACCATGCCCCCGTAAAAGAGCGCAAGCCCAGGGGTCATGAGCAGCACCAGCGCTGCTGAAACCAGTATGAAAGCGGTATCTCCTGCGGAAATCTGTGCCATTTTTTATAAGCCTCCCTGTTTTACAAAATTGTCAGTTCTAACAAGGAAATCTTTAACAGCACAAATTATGCCAAACCAGCACCCTGTCCTTGAGAGTTGTTTGTAACTGCCTTAATTAAAAGTGATTATTCAAAATATTAAACTTAAGAAAAAATGATTAATTTTACATTTTTGTAATTTATTGTATATTTGAATGACTTTTTTGTAATATCTCCTCCCTCTTTATCCTTGTATTTTAGTGTGAAAATAGCTCAAAGCTGAAAGCTCAAGGCTCAAAGTAAAGGAAGCCATGTTTGCTTTCAGCTTCCGACTTTGAGCTTTGAGCTAACTTTCATGTCAGGGGGTGACAAACCCCATGTCATGAAAGTTTAGTGTGAAAATATATTGAGCTTTCGTCTCTATTTTTCAAGCCAGATTCAGTGTCTATTGCGCCCATACAATGTCGCATGGTCCAATGTAAAAGCGTATGTAACTACTCACCCCCCTTCAGGATGAATTCCCATAACGGGAAAGACACTTTGCAGCAGCCAGCCTTTTTAAAAACTGAGGCTGAAAGTAGCTCCTCCATATACAAAGTTGTTATTCCTGCTGTCACCGAGCGCCGCATCTGCCATATCCTTTGAAGCATCGCCGCTCAGCGGGAACACCCAGTTCACCTCTGGTGTAATGGTAAAATATTCCGCGCCGGAGAAATTAAGGAATGCTGTAAAGGGAACGGGCATGGAAACCGAAAGCCTGCCGTCATGCAGATTGCTGTAATCATCATCAGGATCATCCGGATCAGCATAGGCCTCGTTGTCATCACTTGCGAGATAGCTGCCTGACAGCTCAAGCTCCAGGGATATGTCACGGGGAAGCTCAAAACTGTGGGACACGGCGAGCTCTATATAAGTTGAAGGATAGTGTGCGAATTCCCTGTAAACAGTGAGGGTTGGCGAAAGCAGCACATTCAGGGTGCCTGATACGTAAAACTCCTGACTGTCATCTGCCATATCCAGGGCATAATAGATATAGCCGACCTCAGCGCTAACCATGCCGAAATCACGGGCATAGGAAAATGTGATATCGGTTTCATTGTAGTTGTCATGGCCTTCCAGATTTTCCGGTTTGCCGTCATACAGATCAGTATCCCAGTTTCCCCACAGATTGGCGGAAAACCCCTTGAATGAAACCGTTGCAGAAGGCTGCACCACCATGCTGTCCTTGCTCAGTTCATAACCACGCCATATATACTGACTGAGCAGACTGAACGAGAGATCTGCCTCAGGCTTCTCGCCAGCGCGTACCAAACCTGCAGATAAAACAAAAAATACAATTATTAGAGTTGATGCCAGTGTCATGATCCTTTTTTTCATTTCCCTTTTCTCCTTTTGAAATACTGTGTTCCGCCACGGCGCTTAGCTCAGCTCCGACATACGGAGCCCCTCCTTTCACTAAAGGCACGTTTTACGCGGGGCGTTTCCTTCTCCTTTATCAATAAGCGTGCCAGATACATTTTATTCAATAACTACAGGATGTTATGAAATAACCGTGTGGGCATTTAATGCTAAACAGCAAATCTCATACATTTTTGTAATATCCAAAACCCCACGGAACGCCCACCATCATTAGATTCTCACCCTTTACCACAGGAGAATTAATGCCCTGTGAGATTACTCGCAGCATTTTCAGGCACCAAGCAGCAAAAAATAAATAATTACATTTTTGTATCGATTAATTTTAAGAATAATACAAAAACGTAACCTATGTTCATTTGCCTGGCAAAAAAAATGGAATGGCTATTAAACATTGAAAGGCCCCCCTGACCATCAACCATTTGATAGATGGGAGTCGTAAAGGCTTTTGAATGACAGACCCCAAGTTCTTCGCTTGACTATACGACCGCTTGCATATATTTTTGAAATTATATAATAAATATCCATCGCTCTTAGGGGCTGTCCAAAAATAAGTTGGATGATGGCGCGCTCAGATTTGGGGCAGGCTGAGTTGAACTGATTGAGCAAAACCGCAGGCGTAGCCGGGCTACGCCTCAGGATTTTGTGATTGAAGTTCAGCTCAGGATGGCCTGAAGATGAGATGC
>WFRQ01000140.1 GCA_015486425.1 Deltaproteobacteria bacterium
AAATCACTCTTTTCCCTGAGCATGGGGATCACTGTCTCAAGGGCCGCTTCAGGAGGCATGCATTCAAATTCATTCCTGTGATACCGAACGGCATTGCAGGAGGTAACAGCAGTAAACCCGATTTTAACATCATTCTTTTCAACTATCTTATATGGAGTGAAAAGCTTCCTGCCATCTTTTGTGAGATTGGACGAGATAAGTTCAATGCCCCTTGATGATGCCTGTTCTTTCAGAAAATCAGGACCTGCCGCAAGGTCTTTCTGACCAACCCCTGCCAGGGAGTACCCCATCTCCCTGTAAAAATCCAGGAGCAGGCGTGCGGCACTTGTCTGTTTTTCCCACTGGCTTGGCGGGGCCGACGTTGCTGACTTGCCATGTGGTTTTGTAAGGCGGTCTGTCTTAAAGAGAAAATCGCCTGCATCCACCAACATGGCATTAGAATATTTTTTCATGTTTTCACGGATCCACCGGACCCGGCGGGGGATTCCCCCGACTTCCTTGCCCTTTCAGGTGGAACAGGGCTTAAGATACCCCCACGTATTACAGGTATATATGATAGTTGCGGTCTTACCTGTGGCAGGCTGGGGTTTTTCCACCTGTGCGGCTGACACTGAAGAACAGGAAACAGCATGGAAAGCCACTGCCATGATGCAGGCAATGAAAAAAGCAGCAGCAGCCGAAATTCTGTGCGCCCGGCCCTCAAGGTATGCAGGGCTTCTGCCTGTAATTTTCGTGTCTCCGAAGGGTTGCAACGTCTGGCCTGTGCAACATGAAAGTTTTGGATATCTCACCTTTGCCTCCTTTTATCCTCTGGAATAATCATCCCCGATAAGCTGACGCATCCACCACCCTGCCCAGTGTTCCTCAAGGATGGATTCAGCAAGCGCCATGCCCTCGTCTGTGCGAAGCCGCGCCCTTACATGAGGGATCCAGATTGCGGCATCACTGCTTCCTGTATCAAGATTCTCCTTGAGAGACAGCAGCATGTCAAGCTGATCTGCATCATGAACCAGAAGCGCTTCATAGGACTCACACTCACTGTACTCCTGCAACAGGGCCCGAACCTTCTCGCCGCCGGGAAGGCCGCTTGTCATATCCCTGACCGCAGACTCCTCGTCAATAGTCACATACAGTTTATTCACAGCGTTGGCATCTCCGGTCCTTGCCTCAGGGACATCATGATACAGGCAGAATTTCAGCAGTTTTTCAACATCAATCTCATCCTTCCTCTCGCTGAGTTCCACAAGCATCAGGGCTGCCATTGCCACACCGAATGTGTGAGATGCAACCGATTCCTTGCCCTGTCCGAGAAATGCGTATCCTGTGCGCATTATCCTTTTGAGCAGTCCGCACTCAAAAAGAAAGGCCGTGGCCCTGTCCCGCCTGACATGGTCGGCACTCTCCTCTATTAGTGCAGGACCATTACCGCTGCGCAAGCTGTTATCATTATCACTCATAAGCTATTGTTTTACCATCTCCATAACAAGGAGTTCCAGCACTGCCCGCGGGTCCGAAGCGCCACCCTTAAGCTCAAGGTCTATTTCAGGCAATAAGGCCATGAGCTCCATTATCCTGTGAACACTCAAGGCGCCGGCACCACGACACTGCATGTACAGGGCATAGGGATGACCCTTTAGCGGGTCCTGCTCTGAATCACTGTAAAACGCCTGAAGCTTTGGGAGAAGAGCATCCCTGAACCTGTTATACTGGGCACGCTTTAATGTATCCATTCCTACTGTGGATGCAGCCGCAGCGGATATGGCAAGCATCTTCTTAAGATAGTTGTTGATGGTGCTGAGAACTGCCAGCGGATACACACCCTGATCAAGAAGAAGGTGAAGTGATTCAATGGCCCCCTGGACATCCTGACGTCCGATTGCGCCTGTGAGCCTGAAAAGTTCCTCTTCCCGCTGGTGAGAGACAAGCCGTCTTACATCCGCTGTGGTAACCTTCCCGCCTCCGCTTCCGGAACCTGACATGGATACAAGTTTTTCTGTTTCCTTCATCAGTGCAGGCAGATTGTCCTGGCCTGCAAGGTCCATGAGCAGCTCAAGCGCACGGGGCTCTATTGTCATACCCTGGCGTGCGAATAACTCACGCACCGTGGAGGCAGCCTGCTGTCTTGCCTTTCTATTATCTCCGGAGACTGTAAAATCAAGGAAATGCCCAACGGATTTGAAAGCCTTGAAAACCGCGCTTCTTTTGTCAACCGCCTCTGCCTGAACCAGCAGGACAGCCCTTGCAGGGTCTGCCTTTTCCTTAAGCCACCGGATCAGAATATCAGCAGCGCTCTTGTCCATGGCGCCGGACGGCATGATACTGCCGCCCTTTTCCTCAAGGAATTTTTTCAGGGGATTGACAGAGAGGCCTGCAGGCCACTTTAAATTTGATTCAACTTCAGAGGCGCCAAGCTCAAGCACCTCTGCCACGCTGACCTTGAAGAGACCAAGAAGCTGAGACACCAGGCGGGCGGCCCTGCTGTATTCCTTTTTCTCAATGGCGGAAAGCACGGCTTTCCAGCGGGCAGGGACTGTTGAGGCAGAATGCAGAAATACCGGGTCCCTGACGACAAGTACCTTTCTGCCTGGAAAAAAACTGCGGGTTTCAAGAAACTCAACACACCTGCCTGGGGCTGCCTCGTCTCCTGAAAGCTCCTGGATATTCATGTCAGAGGCCTCAGGCGGAACAAGAAGGGAGACAAGCTCTTTCACATGACCGGCGATTACAGGAAATTCGCCTGCAAACAGGTAGGCAGGCTTTACATCACCTGATTTCACCTGTTTCAAAATGGCTCTGCATGCATCTGCAGGGCCTGCAACCTGTGACTTGCCATACCCTCTTTTCAGTTTCCAAGCTCCTTTGAACGACTGGCGGCAGCCCTGACAGCATCCATCAGAGCACCTCGCAATGCATTCTTTTCAAGCTGATACAGACCTTCAATAGTGGTGCCGCCAGGGCTTGTGACCATTGCAGTAAGTTCTGCTGGTGACTTTCCTGTTTCGGCGCACATCCTCGCTGAACCAAGCACTGTCTGTACTGCAAGTCTGCTGGCCACGTCCCTTGTAAGGCCCTCACGAACACCAGCGTCAACAAGGCCCTCAATAAAGCTGAAACAATAAGCAGGCCCACTGCCACTGAGCCCTGTCACAGCATCCATAAGATGCTCCGGCACCTGCACAGCCACACCTACTGCCTCAAACAGGTTAAGGGCAAGCTCCATATCCTGTTCTGTGGCATGAGTGCCCCTGCACAGGCCCGCTGCCCCTTCCTGCACCAGCGCAGGGGTATTGGGCATAACCCTTATCACCCTTGTACCAGCAGGAAGGCCGCCTTCAAGTATATTCAGAGTAATTCCGGCAGCTATGGAAATCACAAGATGATCGCCGCCTACCCCATTAGCAATATCGTGCAGTACAACGCCCATTACCTGTGGCTTAACTGCCAGTATCACAGTTGCTGCATCCCTGAAGACCTGCAGATTTTCTGAAACTGCCCTGACGCCGCACTCCCTGGCAATGTACTCTCGCCGCTCTTCCCATGGTTCCGAGACAATAACTGATTCAGGCCCGACCAGGCCTTTTGCAATAATCCCCTTCATCAGGGCCTCAGCCATCTGCCCGCCGCCTATGAAACCCAGGCCGCCTTTTATCCTGTCATTATTCATATTTTATCATTACCTCTGATGTGGGAGCATTCTCCGTTTCTCCTGCCATTTTATTATTGCGAAGGCTGTGTGGCTCAAGGCTGAAAGCTCAAGGCTCAAAGTCAAAGAAGCTCTAATTTGCTGGTTCCCAAACTCCGGTTTTAGTACTGTGAACTGGAAGTTCCTGCCGCTCCATTTCCTTGAGCACACAATTTAATAAACTGCTAAAGCGTATTTTTATTGTTCGTTGTGCCCGCACCGGGAATGGCGGTTACCATCCTATACAAGGCTCACCATCACCTTCTGGGCCAGACCCTTTCCAAGAGCAATTCTTGAATTCCTGGCATTAATGATAAACGGCCCTGAGCTGTTCAGGACCTCTACCACCTCTCCCACTGAAAGGCCCATTGAGGTCAGGCGATCCTTAAGCTTCGCTCCGCCCTCGAAGCTGACAATCATGACGCGCTCACCCTGTGAGGCAAGGGCAAGCGGCATGACATGCTCCTTACCCTCCTGACACGCAGGGCACACGCCAACAATATTAAGCTTGTGGGCAAGGGGAAGGAACTGCTGCTCACCGGCAAACCTGTCAATATTACTGTTAAGGGATTCGTCCTCAAATTCCAATACCTTGCCGCACTTTGTGCAGACAAGATGGTCATGCCTGCTTCCAAGATGAAGATGCTCATACCATGGCCCTGTCCCGTTGAGCATGACCTTCTGTGCAATGCCGTACCTGCAAAGCAGCTCCAAGACCTCTCTTACAGTGGAAACAGGTATATGCTCTCCGTCCTTTTCAAGGCTCTCAGCCAGATACTCTGGTGTTACGTGACCTTCGGTAGTAATAAACCTGTCCAGGACCTTTTCACCGTTCTCAGGAAGTGTATCACATGTGCAGGAAATGAGTTTGAGAAACTCCTCTTTCTCCCGCTCATGAAGTCTGTCAAAACAGGACTGGGACGAGGGAGTGGATTCTACAGGCAGCCCCACTACAGGCTGAGTCGCTTTCTTATCTCCACTGTCAGGTTTGCGCTGCGCTGAATCTGATTTTTTCATCAAGTTAAAAAACATAAATATTTTATCCGAAATGGCTCAAGGCTGAAAACCCAAGGTAAAAGGTCACTGCTCACCCCCTCAAGGATGAATCCCAATAATGGAAAGACGCTTTTCGCACAACAATTTCTTTCTTGACACGTATCTGATCAGGGGGTGCTGCAGATGCAAGGCGGAGGGGGCGAAGGCGTACTTCCCGTACTTCGAGTCCCCGACAACGCAGCAGATGCGGTACCCCCTGAGCAGATACGGTAAAAGAAGGCATGATTGTTTGCTTTTATCTTTCTGCTTCCGAGTTTGAGATTTTAGCTAACTTTTGCCTGTTCCCAAACTCCAGGTTGGGAACTATAAAAAGGTACAAAGATAAGTGTCAGCACTGATTAACGCCATCAATCTTTAATGTCAACGTTCAAAGCAAGGTCATACAGCGGCAATAGACAGCCTCTTGGAGATATTTTGTGAATGCTTTCCACCATCACCTGAACATAGTTCTTGTAGAGCCTGAAATACCGCCTAACACAGGCAACATAGCAAGAATGTGCGCTGCAACCATGTCAACCCTGCACCTGATTCACCCACTGGGTTTCAGGACTGATGACAGAAGCCTGAAGCGGGCAGGTCTGGACTACTGGAAATACGTTGACGTGGTGCACCATTCAAGCCTTGATAGATTTCTTGAAAAGCACGGTCACAGGGAACTGCTGCTGTTCAGCAAAAAGGGAGAAAAATTATATACTCAGGCACCATATTCCCCAGGCTGCTGGCTCCTGTTCGGCAGGGAAACAAGGGGCCTTCCACAGCTACTGCTTGAGAAATACAGCAACCGCACATACTCAATACCCATGAGAGGTGACAGAGTACGTAGCCTCAACCTTGCCACAGCCGCAGGCATAATTACATACGAGGCGTACAGGCAGTTGAACCACTGGTAATGTCCACTCCAGCCCCATGGAACAGCCCCTCAAATTTAACGACTCAGGATCAGTACCTGTCCTGGATATATCATGCTGCTTGGCGTAAGGCCGTTCATCTTTAAAAGCCTTGAAAGCCTTATGTTGTGCTTTCTTGCCACTGTGGAAAGGGTATCTCCCCTCTTGACATGATAGATGCGGGGAACACCGGCTATTTTGCGGCCCCTGCCTCTTCTTACCTTGAGTACCTGCCCCACAGCGAGACAGTTATCTGAAAGGCCGTTCAGGCGTTTCAGCTCATCCACACTCATATGGAACATCTGCGCTATGTCCCACAGGGAATCCCCTTTTCGCACCTTGTATCGTCCTCTGGAGGAAACAGCGGGGCGTCGCTTCTTGTAATGTTTTGAAGAGGTAGAGGCAACAGTGGTACGCCCGGTGGGGATCTTCAGGCGCTGCCCTTTTCTTATGACATTGCCACGCAGCCTGTTGGCCCGTTTAATGGCCCTGACAGAGGTACGATAACGCTTTGCAATGAGGGAAAGGGTCTCCCCTCTTCTGACTCTGTGCGTGACATAGTAAGTACGTGGCGGATGCCAGGGTTTTATGGAATCAAGTTTGGCAGCAAGCACCCTGGATGTGCCTTTGGGGACCTTGAGCTGATAACTCTTGTCAGGCGTTACACCGTGTCTCAGCTCCGGATTCAGCAACTGAAGCGTATTTACCGGAATACTCATGGCCGATGCTATGGATGAAAGTTTCATCTGCTTTCTCACAACTACAGATTCGTATGCCACGGGCCGGTCCGGAGAACTGAGTTTCATCCCGTACTTTTCAGGGTTGCGGATTATGTGAAGTGTGGCAATGAACCGTGGCACATAGCGTGCTGTTTCAGACGGCAGGCTGCGGTACAGGTCCCAGAAATTGTCAAGATAGTTGATCTTCTGTTTATTAATGGCCCTCAGCACCGCTCCCTCGCCGCAGTTATATGCGGCAAGCACTGTGCTCCAGTCACCGAACATCTCGTGCAGCTCGGAGAGATAGGCTATGGCTGCCCTGGTTGACTTTTGCGGATCCAGACGTTCATCTATCCAGATTGTGCGTTTGAGGCCGAACTTGTATCCTGTGGAAGGTATGAACTGCCAGAGTCCGAGGGCACGGGCCCTGGAAAGCGCCCTGGTTTTAAAGCCGCTTTCAATAAGAGGAAGCCATGAAAGTTCCTCAGGAAG
>WFRQ01000141.1 GCA_015486425.1 Deltaproteobacteria bacterium
CATGAAAAATATTTCTGTGATTCTTAACGAGCCCCGCTTCCCGGAAAATATAGGAGCTGCAGCAAGATGCTGCAAAAACATGGGAATACCTTCCCTCATAGTGGTACGGCCAGAACTTCCTGACAGGGATAAGATGCTTAAGATGGCTACCCACGAAGCTGCGGAGCTCATTGAAAACATGGAAATCCATGAATCCCTTGAAGAGGCTCTGGCCCCGTTCAGCCATGTAGCAGGCACCACGGCAAGACAGGGAAGAGACAGACGCCCTACACATAGGCCCAGGGAAGCTGCGACACTGATCAGAAGGCTTGCTGAACATAACAGGGTGGCCCTTCTGTTCGGGTCAGAAAACAAGGGCCTCAGCAATGCCCATCTCAAATTCTGCCACAGTCTGATTACCATTCCCACCACAGGATTCAGCTCCATTAACCTGGCACAGAGTGTAATGATAATATGTTACGAGGTATTTGCTGCAGGGGATTCAGGAGAGACGCCATCCCCCAGACTTGCAAATATATTTGAGACCGAGGCCATGTATGCTCATCTTGAAGAGATGTTTCATGCCGCCGGGCTCCACAGCCCGGAAAATCCGGATTACTGGCTTAACAGAGCCAGGCGTTTTCTTAACCGGTGTGAGCTGCGGGCCGCTGATGTCCGGCTCATAAGGGGTCTGTGCAGACAGGTACTGAACACCATCGAAAGGATGAAGAGCCACGAAAATATCACATGACCATTAAATCAGGCCCGCACCCCTTTCACGCATCAAAGATCAACGATCTTGTCGTTTCTTGTTTCCGCCTTGCGAAGGTTAAGCGCGTAGTTCAGGTCTGCGCCTGCTGCCTCCTCCTCGCCAAGTGCCTCAAAGACGCTTGAACGCAGGGTATAGGCAGGAGCGTAAGTGGGATCCAGCGTGATTGCCCTGGACAGGCTTTCAATTGCCTCATCAAGTTTCTGTATCTGAAAGAGGATGGCACCCTTGTGATAGTGCAGGCGGGGATTCTCAGGCTCACATTCAAGGGCCTTGTCGATATTGTCAACTGCCTGGTCCTGGCGCTGAAGCCTGACATTTGCCACTGCAATGGCCTGGTATGCCTTGGCACATTTGGGATCAACATCCAGCACCTTCTGAAAGAGCTCAATACTCTCCTCATAACTGTCGCTGACAAATTTCAACTGGGCATCTACAAACAGTTCCTTAACTTCCGGTTTCATAATTACACAACCTCCAGAAAAACAGTTCTGACAACGGGCACAGGCCCGGCGTAAAAAAAGCCGGGGCGGTGAACCCCGGCCTGTGTATGCTTCCTACCGGTCCATACAGTTGCAGGACTGGTGAAAAGAGCCGTGCGTTACTTATGCGCAGGCCTTCTCCAGATTGGGAACCATCTGTTTCTTGCGGCTCATAACGCCGTCAAGCCATACAGTCTTGCCCTCAAGGGCCTTGCCGAATGCCTTTTCAACAAGGCTTGGATCATCGGTAACTGCCATGAGGTCTGTTCCCTCTTTCATGATATCGGTAAGCATGAGGAAGATGCTGTGAGCATTCTTCTCAGCCTTGATCTTCTCCAGTTCTGCATACAGGTCATCCCTGATGCCATCAACAAGGTCAAGAGAAACAAGCTCAAGCTGGCCGATTCCAATGGCCTTGCCGCTCATGTCAAAGTCCTTGTAGTCACGGAAAACGAGGTCGCGGGCTGCAACGCCTTCTACAGCGCTCTTGGCCTTGGCCATTTCCATGCCCCAGTCCATCATGTTGTCAATGCCGGCTATCTTGGCAAGTGCTTCAGCAGCGGCCTTGTCCTCATCAGTGCAGGTAGCTGACTTGAAGAGAACGGTATCGCTGAGGATGGCTGACATCATGAGGCCTGCGACGTTTGCAGGAATCTCTTTCTTGAAAACATCCTTGTACAGGGTATAGAGCACGGTTCCTGTGCAGCCGACAGGCATGGTGCAGAAGAAAATGGGATTGGGAGTAGTGATATCGCCGATCTTGTGATGGTCAACAACGGCGAGGAGCTCACCCTTGTCCCAGTTGTCAGGGGCCTGCTTGATGTCACTGTGGTCAACCAGCATGTATTTTTCGCCACTGACATCAGTGCGAATCTCCGGCGGATCAAAACCAAACTTCTTGAGAACTACTTCAGTCTCGGGATTAAGCTCACCCTGCATACAGGGAACTGCATCAACACCAAGCATTTTCTGAAGCTCGG
>WFRQ01000142.1 GCA_015486425.1 Deltaproteobacteria bacterium
AAGGGGCCTGCCTGCGAATGCGCCCTGTAATAATGACAGCAGTTACCACGGCACTGGGGCTGATTCCGCTTCTTTTCAGCAGCGGCACAGGAAGCGAGGTGCAGCGCCCGCTTGCAACAGTGGTGACCGGAGGCCTGATTACCAGCACCATCCTGACACTCCTGGTCCTGCCTGCAATTTACAGGTGGTTTGCGCCGGTTCCGCCCTGTGATGACAGGCAGGGACCGTCCTGGCGTGGTTAGTTCGATGAAGTGGGTGAGGAATCCTGCATGCGCTTTTTTCTCACCCGCTGCCTCTTCTTCCCCCTGTCCATGGTAGCAAAGGGGTTATAAGCATGTTCCTTGACACATTCACGAAAGACGTGCAGGTAACCTGTGAGGGCCAGCACTGCCACCCACCTTGAAAATGCCACGCCGCCCCCCCGCCCCTTTTCCATGTTCAGAAGCGTTGCAACTGAAATACCTGCTCTGGCGGCAAGCTCCTCCTGGGTAATATCCATCTCGATCCTTGCCTGGCGTATTATGGTGCCAAGCTCATTAATGAACTCCTGTTCTTCAGGAAGAAGAAGCGCCATTTTTTATCCCCTTAAGCCTCTTTTCAACAGCGGAACAGAGCTGTCCGGTACCTGGTATGGCAGAGATATTTTCAAGGTAATTACCTGCGATATCAAGTGCCCTGGCAATCTCTTCATCAACCGTGCCAGCGGAGACACCAAGTTCTTTTCCAGCCATGCGCAGATCATCCATGACAAAATCAGCCCTGCGCCCTGCAACAGGCATGGTATGGGTATCCATGCCCCAGAGATTTCCTACCAGATCATATGCAGGCGAAAATCTCCAGCCACGGTTTTCGTCTCGTAAGAGGGAAAAATTTTTCAAATGATCGTCAGTATTTACAATAAAACAGTTAAGCAGCAGATGGCGGAAAAAGAGGAGCATGTCATGCACAGGATCAGCGGAAACGCGCCTCAGAAAGACCCCTACGCCTTCATAACCAAGCCGGGCCTGCTCCATTCCTCCTGCAAGGGTCCTGAAGCTGATGAGGCCGTGCCTTCCCTTGAAAGGGCTGTCAGCATGGTCTGCAATATCAAAACGCCTTAGCGCCAGGGATGCGGTTTCCCCGCTTTCAAGAATCCTGGCGTCAGGCACAGGAAGCCCCATTGAGGCGGCAAACCTTATGCCCTGGTACTCAACAAGGGCATTTGCCCTGCGGTCAGGATCAAGTCGGGAGGGGAATTTCACAAGCCAGACCACTCCCCGGTCATCCACAAAAGATGCCTTGGGTCTGGCCCCGCCTGCACTGGTGCCGGACACGGCAAGATACCGGAATACCGCCTCTGCGTCCCTCATTTCAAAGGCGGCAGACTCATTGAGGCACTCATCAAGCACAGAGAGCGGCACCCATCGAGGCGGCATTAAAGCGGCCCCGGGCTTTGAGAAGAAGACACATCCCACCCCTGACGTGTCTATATGCTCCAGGGCCAGTTCCCGCGCATACATAAACTGCTTTCTGCACCGTTTTTCCAGGATGGCCATTCCCCAGGCGTCAGGAAGCGCGTCATCAAAGACAAGAAAGGGGCTTTCCAGCCCCCTGCCCCTGAAAACCCCGGGCCTCAAAGGTAAATTTACAGGATCAAGTGCGAAAGAATCCCGGTTGGCCAGATAGGCCCGGTCATACTGGAAAAAGGTTCTGCCGGAATCAATGGCAAACTCCCCTGCCAGGACAGGCGAACCTGAAAAATTTATGGTCCATACGGAAAGAATTTTTGCCGCCATTGAACTGCACCAGCCTTTTAGTGGAAAGTCGCTTTTCACACAACAATTCTTAACACGTATCTGCCCAGAGGGTGATGCAGATGCAAGGCGAAGGCGTACTGCCCGTACTTCGAGCCCCGGACAACCTAGCAGATGCAGCATCCTCTGGGCAGATAAACTTTAACAATATTAAAAGTAATATACCATATCAGGCCATAAACTTCAAAATATTTTAAGTTAACTTGCTATTGCATGCCGAATACATACATAACAGACTCACAGCCTCTCTTCGTGGCGTGTCAGCGGCGGCAAGGCGCAAATGCAACCTGCTGTTTTTTTGCTGCCCCCCTTACCCTTGCCGGCACGAAAATCAGCCCATACAACACGCGGTCATTTATTTGCACCAATATCCTTTTTTTAATATGCTCCTGTAACGCAAACCTCAAATACAGGATACATAATGACCACTTCTCATGATCCTCTCGAAACCCTCAGGCAGACCTTTGGTTTTGATGCCTTTCTTCCCGGCCAGCAGCAGGTCATTGACAAAGTGCTTGCAGGCCGTTCGGCGCTTGCCGTTTTTCCAACCGGCCAGGGCAAGAGCCTCTGCTACCAGTTGCCTGCCCTGCATCTTTCCGGCCTGACGCTGGTTATCTCGCCGCTCATGGTACTTATGAAGGACCAGGTTGATTTCCTGCGCTCAAAAAATATAGCTGCGGCACGGCTGGATTCATCCCTTGGGTTTGATGAAATCAACCAAATTTACAACCGGTTGGACGCAGGCCAACTAAGGCTCCTGTATGTGGCTCCTGAGCGTTTTGCCAATGAACGCTTTATCAGCCTTATCTCAAGGCAGGATCTCTCCCTCATGGTAACAGACGAGGCGCACTGCATTTCAGAATGGGGCCACAACTTCCGCCCTGACTATCTGAAACTGGCCGAGCTTGCCAGAACATTCAAGGTACCCACGGTGCTTGCACTTACTGCCACGGCAACCCCGAAGGTATCAGATGATATATGCAGGGCGTTTTAAATCCGGCAGCAGGATGTTGTCAATACCGGTTTTTACCGTCCCAACCTCACCCTTGTCTTTGAGCCTGCCGGCAATCCGGACCAGGCGCTGGTAAAACGCGTGGCGGAAAATGAGCCCGGAGCAACCATATGCTATGTAACACTGCAGAAAACCGCGGAACACGTGGCCGGGCTTTTACAGGAAGCAGGGCATGACGCCAGGGCCTATCACGCGGGAATGAAAGATGAGCGGCGTCAGGAAATCCAGGACTGGTTCATGGAATCAGACAGCCCCACAGTGGTGGCCACCATTGCCTTTGGAATGGGCATAGACAAATCGAATATCCGCTATGTTTACCACTACAACCTGCCAAAGAGCCTGGAAAATTACGCACAGGAGATCGGAAGGTCCGGGCGTGACGGCAAGACATCTACCTGTATCATGCTGGGCAGCGCCTCGGACCTGGTAACACTTGAAAATTTCATATTTGGCGATACCCCTGACGGGGATATGGTGCGGGGCTGTATTGACCACCTGCTTGCCCAGGAGAAATATTTTTCATGCTCAGTCTATGAGCTTGGCGTGCTGTTTGATATCCGCCCCCTTGTGGTAAAGACCCTTCTCACATACCTGGAACTT
>WFRQ01000143.1 GCA_015486425.1 Deltaproteobacteria bacterium
AAAACCGGCAAACTGGAAACATCACTTCTTTCTCATGGAACGTCACATTAATCGCATGGCAGCATCAGCGGCTTTTTTTAATTTCAGGTTCAGCACAGGTGACCTGCTTGACAAACTGGAAAAACTTGGTGGCAGCCTGCTTGAATCATCCACTGAGAACAGACCGGAATCAGGCAATGCCATGTTCAAAATCAGGGTGCTGGCCTCAAGGTCAGGCAGGATAACAACAGAATATATTCCCGTGGAACCAGTCACAAAAACCCCGGTAATGTTTGATATATCAGCCTTTCCAGCGGAAGATGCCACGCCCTTCCCTGCCCACAAGACAACAATGCGATCCCTTTTTAACAGTGAATTCAAACGCGCGGTATCACAGGGGCTTTATGACACGGTATTTATAAACAAAAGAGGACAGATTACTGAGGGAGCAATCAGCAGCATATTTATTGACACAGGGCAAGGCCCGCTCCTTACTCCTGGCATTGATTCCGGCCTGCTTCCAGGCACTCTGAGGGCAGAGCTTATGTCACATGGTCTTGCCGCTGAGGCTTGCATTGATATAGAAACTCTAAGGCAGGCCAGGGCTGTTTATCTCGGAAATTCCGTAAGGGGGCTGATCAGGGCCGGGCGTAAAGATGGTTGCTGATTTCGATTTGAGAATCATCATTAAAAACTGATGAAACCACAGTGAGACAAAGGCCCTTGTCCGTTTCAACAATTTCATGGGACACCACAATCCGGTCTTCCTCACTGAAAAGAGTCTGCCTGCGCTCTATAAGCCCCTTGAAAATCACCTTCAAATTCTCATCATACGCCTAATTTTGCAAAAGATCTGCATAGTTTTCCGGCTTAAGGAATGAATAATTCCACGGTTGACAGTTCATTACCTCTCTGTTTCTGGAAGGCTGGAGTCTTTCGGCCCGTGAAAGGGTACCGCCTCTGCAGCACTCTGTGAACAAATACGCAAATTTTACTTGTTTTCTAAACAATAGTGTCATAATCTGACACTATGAAGCTGAGTCGCAAACATCGCAAGACGCTCTGTGCCATATTTGAAGATCCGGTTCGCTCGAACATCTCTTGGGCGGATATTGAGAAGTTGCTCGTTGCTCTTGGCGCTGAGTTAAGCGAGGGCAAAGGGTCGCGTGTGCGAATATACTTGAATGAAGTACGGGCAGTGTTTCATCGCCCTCACCCGCGAAAAGAGGCTGATAAAGGAGCCATAAAGTCGATGAAGCGATTCTTGAAAGAAGCAAACGTCAGACCTGAGGAGTAAAGAGCTATGCTGAAATACAAAGGGTACACAGGTCATGTTGAATTTGACGATGAATCCGGTATCTTCCATGGGGAGGTGCTTGATCTGCGGGATGTAATCACGTTTCAGGGCAGAAGTGTTGAGGAAATAGAAAAAGCGTTTCGCGATTCCATTGATGATTACCTGGACTTCTGCCAGGAGCGAGGCGAAGAGCCGGACAAACCGTTCTCTGGCCGTTTGATGCTCCGTCTGCCGCCACATCTGCACCGAGTGACGTATTTGAGGGCAAGACGCGAGGGGAAGAGCTTGAATCAGTGGATAAAAGAGAAGTTGGAGCAGGCCAGCCGACCAAACGCTGCAGCCGACCGCTAACCATCTCTATTAAATTTCCAAAGTGTCTTTCATTACCAAAAATAGAGGCGAATTGAGTACGTGGTGATAAAGAAATTTTTTAAATACACTGATCGAAAGAATACTCAAGACCTCAATTTCATACAATTTATACTCAGTAATGCCAACGCCTTAATTTTATTGAAGAATAGCTTTAATTATGATTGAATTTGAGTGGGATCCGCATAAGGAGGAGAAAAACCTCAAAAAGCATAAAGTTAGTTTTTCTGAAGCTGCCACGGTTTTACATGACCCGTTGAGCATCACTATTTTTGATCCCGACCATTCAGAAGAAGAGGAGCGGTTTATCTCTATAGGTATGGCAAAATCAGGCCGACTTTTAATGGTTGCACATACTGACAGAGGAGATCGAGTTCGTATAATCAGTGCACGTAAATTAGACCGAGTGGAGCGCAAAGCATATGAAAACGAAATTCAAAGACGAAATGGATGATGAGCTTCGTCCTCATTACGATCTATCTAATTTGTTAAAAAATGGCGAGCA
>WFRQ01000144.1 GCA_015486425.1 Deltaproteobacteria bacterium
ATTAAAATGGTCAGTGCGTCCATGGGAAAGCTGAAAAAATATCTCTTTTCAAGGAGTTAATTTATGTGCCGGTTAGCGATGAAAACCGCAAATCAGCCATTTTCGCCGTACGATATCCTCAAGGCCATGGAGGCCATGCAGGAGGGTTATGACGGAAGTGGCCTGGGACTTTTGTTAAGGGGAGTGGAATTTACGGACTTCAACTACAAGTCCACGCATCCTATTCTTTCCGGAATAGCCCACACCCGTGACGCCATGCACAGGCTCAACAAATTCATGCAGTCAAAAGGTTTTGTTCTCAAATACGACCATGAATTTGACGTTGATCCTTCAAAAATAGAGGCCTCGGACAGGTTCAAGTACTTTGTGCAGGTACACAAGCTTCCTGAAGCCTGGAGCAGCCTCACACCTGAACAGGTGGAGGAGCAGCTTACCCTCACAAGACTTGCCATCCGGAAAGACGGGGAAGACCACGGCGGAGACCTTACAGTATTCTCATTATGGCCAGATGTAATCATGATAAAGGAAGTTGGCTGGCCGCTTGAGGTTGGCGATGCCCTTGGCCTTGATGCAGGCCGTATAAAATCCCGGATATGCATGGCCCAGGGACGTCAGAACACCAACTACGGAATCAACCTCTACGCCTGCCATCCATTCTTCATACAGGGAATCGGGACCATGACAAATGGTGAGAACACGGCATTTATTCCCATCAAGGACTGGCTCACAGGAAGGCACTATCCGGCCTACATCGGCTACCAGTCAGACAGTGAGGTCTTCACCCACATCCTTCACTATGTCACCAAGCAGCTCGAACTCCCCCTTGAGGCGTACAAGCATGTGATAACACCTCTTAAGACCGAGGAACTCAAGGACCATCCCCAGGGTGATTTTCTTACAGGACTCAGGGACAGTTGCAGAAGGCTCATTATCGACGGCCCCAACTGCGTTATGGGAAGTCTTCCAGACGAAACCTGCATTCTGGTCATGGACGCCAAGAAACTCAGGCCCGCAATCATAGGCGGAAAGCCTGGCGAGTGGGCAATGGCCTCGGAGATGTGCGGCGTTGATGCCATGATCCCGGACAGGGATCGTTCCCTTGATTTCCAACCTATGCGTGAACATACAGTGGTTGTTCCACCAGAACGACAGGAGTTTAAGATATGGTCTCAATTCGATCCATTCCCTCTACCCCAGGCAGCCTGAGCATAAAGGACATGCCCTGGATCGTTGAGCACAACGAATCCAGGTGCACGTTATGCGGCAGGTGTACCTCAGTCTGCCCCATGGGGGCCATAAAGCTTCAATATATGAGGAAGCGTATGCCCAAGATGGTGCTGAACGCTTCGGAACGGGGTAATACCTTCAAAATTTTCGTGGGCATACGCCAGAAGACAGATGTGGAACACCGCTGCATCGGCTGCGGCATGTGCGCCTCTGTATGCCCGAACCAGGCAATAGGCCCGGTATTCAATCCGGTTATTGACAGGCTGCGCTACCAGAGCACCAAGGGAGGCAATGCGGTGAAACGGGGCGGCAGGAGAAACGTACCAGGCCCCAACCTGCTTGATCGTATCATCTTTGACCGCATCTCCATGCTTACAGACCCTGCCCTTGATGCAGGCAGGCATGAATTCCAGCTTAACACCCTTCTTGGCCGCGTACTTCCCCCGGAGGAGTACATCAAACGCAAAATGGCTGGAGAGTGGATACCGCCTGTAAGGGAAATCTTCCCGTTTGTAATCGGCTCCATGTCATTCGGCGCGCTTTCGCCCAACATGTGGCTGGGACTTCTTCAGGGCGTTGCCTACTGTAATGAAGTGCTGGGGATTCCGGTTGTCATGGCCACCGGCGAGGGTGGCTGTCCTCCATGGGTTCTCAAGAGCAAGTTCCTGAAATATATCATCCTGCAGATTGCATCAGGCTATTTTGGATGGGACGAGATAATCAGGGCAATTCCTGACATGAAGTGCGATCCGGCTGCCATTGAAATCAAGTATGGCCAGGGAGCAAAGCCCGGAGATGGCGGACTGCTCATGTGGTTCAAGGTGAGCAAGCTTATTGCCAGGCTCAGGGGTGTTCCTGAAGGTGTTGACCTCCCCTCCCCTCCTGTGCACCAGACCCTGTACTCCATTGAAGAGTCTGTAATGAAGATGATCCAGACACTTTCAATGGCATGGGATTTCCGTGTACCTGTGTATCCAAAGATTTCCGGTTCAACCTCTGCCAAGGCGGTTCTTAACAACCTGGTGAGAAATCCCTATGCCGCAGGCCTCCTGATAGACGGAGTTGACGGAGGAACAGGCGCTGCCTACAACGTCAGCATGGACGCCATGGGGCATCCCATAGCCTCCAACCTGCGCGAATGTTACTTGGACCTGTGCGCCCAGGGCAGGCAGAATGAGATTCCACTGTTTGC
>WFRQ01000145.1 GCA_015486425.1 Deltaproteobacteria bacterium
GAGTATATGGGAATGGGAGCATTCCCCGTTTGTCCCAATATCATAACGTGCTGCGGCTATGTAACTTTTTGAGACTGGTTCTGAAACTGTTATGAGGTCTTCCTGATGTTCCATGCAGGTTTTCTCGCAGAACAAGCCTCAAAAAACCACACAGCCTTTGCAATAATAGAAAAGGCGGGACAAACAGGGAATGCTCCCTATGGGAATGGCATTATTTATTATAAGGATGCCATTGCCTTTTTGAAACCTTCCGGAGAGCGCTCAATGACCTCGTCCTGCACACAGAATGCAATCCTTATGTGCCCCGGGCAGCCAAATCCCCTGCCAGGCACTGTCAGAATAAGCTGCTCCTGAAGGATTGCGGCAAATCTGGCGTCATCTTCAATGGGAGTTCTGGGGAAAAAATAAAAGGCCCCCTTTGGCATTTCAAATTCCAGGCCTGCCTCAGTAAGAATTTCAGCAAGACGGTCGCGCCTGCGCTGATATATGCTCACATCCACCAGGCTGTCAATGGACTCTGCCACCACCTTCTGCATCAGGGCCGGCGCATTTACAAACCCCAGAATCCTGTTGGCAAGGGTAAGCGCCCCAACCAGGGCAGGGCCGCCGTCTGCTTCCGGATGAACCGCCACATATCCGATGCGCTCCCCTGGTATGGACAGGTCCTTTGAAAAGGAAGTGGTTACTATGCCGTTTCTGAATATGGACAGTATTGGCGGCACGGTAATATTATCAAAAACCAGCCTCCTGTAAGGCTCGTCAGATACAAGGAATATGGGACGTCCAACTCTCTTCTCTGCTGATTCAAGCAGGGAGGCAAGGGCCTTCAACTCTTCCTCGCTGTAAACCGCGCCAGAGGGGTTGTTGGGTGAATTCAGCAGAACCGCCTTTGTTGCCGGTGTGATTGCCTGGTCTATCTTTTCAAGGTCCATGGAAAAATCAGCTTTTGACTCGACCGGGACCAGCTTCCCTCCATGATTATCAACATAGAAACCATATTCCACAAAATAGGGGATCGGCACTATCACCTCATCACCCGGATTGAGCAGGGCCTTGAAAATTATGTTCAGCCCGCCTGCTGCCCCTACAGTCATTATGATTCCGTCTGTTGCAGGAGTAACGCCATGATCCTTCTGCACATGCCTTGCCACCTCTTCCCTCACCTTTGGATATCCGGCATTGGGCATGTACGCATGGGCACCCGGCGACCTGTCTGATGCAATTTTCTCAAGAGCCTCCTGAAACGCCTGGGGAGGGACAAGATCAGGATTGCCAAGGCTGAAATCACACACTTTGTCTGCGCCGTATTGCGCCTTGAGGGCTGCCCCTTCTTCAAACATCTTCCGTATCCACGAAGCACGCTCCATGAAATCCATCATTTTTGCAGCCACGGCACTGTTCTGCTGGGTCATTATATTGCCTCCATATATCGCGTAAATTTATATGTCCTAAGGGGTTGCCGTCTTCACCGCATCTCCTTTGTCACCGGAATACCCATGTAGCGCACACTATAATGGGAATTCCTCTTTTGCGGATATGCAGCAAATCCGAACTATTGCTCCAATCAGGTGTGTTTTATGTTTCAAGCATGATTAAAACAGACTATAATCCATACATTATGAAAGTACAGATTGCACCTTCTATTTTGTCCGCTGATTTTGGCAGGCTCGCAGCCGAGGTAAAGGCCGTGGAGGACGCCGGGGCCGATGTTATTCACGTTGATGTAATGGATGGCCACTTTGTTCCAAATATTACACTTGGTCCCCTGATTGTAAGAGCAATTAAACCAGTGACCAGCCTGCCGCTTGACTGTCATCTAATGATATCCGACCCTGACAGGTATATTGAATCATTTGCCAGCGCCGGGGCTGACTGGATTACCGTTCACGTTGAGGCATGTACTCACCTGCATCGGACCATTCAGGCCATAAAGGGCCTTGGCGTAAAGGCAGGTGCAGTTCTCAACCCTGCCACACCGCTCTCAACTCTTGAATATGTGCTGGAAGACCTGGACCTGGTGCTGCTCATGAGTGTGAATCCCGGCTTTGGCGGCCAGAGTTTCATACCATCGGCACTGCGAAAGATAGCCGCACTTAAAGAGATGATTAAAAGCCGCGGCCTTGACATACCAATCGAGGTTGACGGCGGCGTGAACCTCAAAACCATAAGAGAAGTTGTTGCAGCAGGGGCCGGTATATGCGTGGCAGGGTCAGCGGTGTACGGGACTGATGACTATGCAAAGACAATAAGCGCACTGAAACAGGCCGCAGAGTAAACAGTCTACCTGTTTCTCCGCCTATCGGCCTGGAGTTCACCTGCCGAATAAACGCGGCAAATAAACTTCACTGAAAGCTAAAAACATGCCCCGCGTTTTTTGGTCAGGTGCAGCGACAGGTTGGCGCTTTTACCGAGATTTACTTAGCGATTTGATAGACAGAGTCCAAAATTGCTTCTGGATGTTTTTCTGCGATCATCAATAATACTCTGGCAGGACCTTCAGGATTCCTTCTGCCCTGTTCCCAGTTACGTAAAGTAGCTGGACTGATTCCCAGAAGTTGGGCAAATTTATTTTGTGATAGGCCATACTTCAAACGGATTGACTTAACATTCGGATTCTTGAATTCAAACACACGACTGCCTTTTCTTTCATCTCGGATTATTTCACCACCCTGTTTTACGCTTTCTAATAATTCCTGAAATAATTTATCATTCATTTTAATTCTCTTTCTACTATTTCTTATCAGAATTGTATCTTTGATCTTCATGAATTAAGTGTACGTCAATGACGCATAGATGACAAATAAGAAAAATAATTAACTTGAGCGCTATCAGTGCGAACACGGTAAGGTTGTTCAGAAAACCTGCCCTGGTTTTCAAAATCCGCAACCAGCCTGGCATGTCCATTTCTCCTGCCCGTCTCCATTATCCATGCTGCCACGTCATCTGTATCTATGGTAAGTTCTCAATAAGTCCGTGGAAATTCTCATGTGCCCGGCTGCAAAACACGACTGATATAAGATGGAATCTAATCACATGGCAGCGTCGGTCATCCGGCCTGATCTACTCCGGGTCAGGCAGTTGATCTTTATACGCTCGTTCCCAAACTCCAGTTTGGGAACGTACAGCCGGAAGCTCCAGCTTCCACACAGGGGCAGGTGACCCACCCTGCAGGTATCAATAAGGAAAGAAGCAGGAGCTTCAGACCAATGGGTACCCAAACTGGAGTTTGGGCACCAGTAAAATAGACTACCCGATTCCATCACGCATTACACTGTTATGCGGAATGCCGGGAGGAAACGGCGCAACGACAATGAGCCTTGCCGTTGGTAGTACTGGAGTAATAC
>WFRQ01000146.1 GCA_015486425.1 Deltaproteobacteria bacterium
CTTTATGCATCCCTCAACATCAAACTCAACATAAAGTCTGCGCTTTGCCCCCACTGTTCCAAGCAGGGCACCGAGAGGACAGAGATAGCGGCAGAAGAAACGGGGAGTCAGGAGATGCAGCCCCACCACTGCGAGCACAATTATCCCCTCAACCGCAAGGGTCTTGAACAGGACAACCATCATAATCTCGCGTCCAACAAGGCCGGGAGGAGAAAGAAATACAAATATGGGAACACCTGCCATCATGGCCAGGCACAGCTCAGTTATCAGGGCGGCCCAGAAAATCCGTCTGGGAAGTTTGATACTGCCTCTCCTGAACTTCCTGCGCGTAAACAGACGTATGAGCATGTCTGTCAACTCTGAAAGAAAACTTATGGGACACACCCACGAACAGAATACACGGCCCAGAAGAAAGGCCACAATAAGGGGGCCTGCCATTCCTATAAGAAGCGGGCCGTAGAGCATGCGAGAGGTAAGAATACTCTCAAGCCCTTCAAGCGGGGATACGAACCACAGGCTGCCAATACTGATGGACTGATACCAGCCCTGTATAAAACTGAAATGAAAACTGCTGTTCAGCACAGGCGCAGCCACTATAAGAAGGGTGGCAAGCAGAAGTGTGGTAATTCTGAGCCTGCGGAAAACGTTTTTTTTCACTTTTTCAGCCATCTATTGTAACTGCTCACTCCCCCCTCAAGGATGAATTCCCATAACGGAAAGTCGCTTTTCACACAACATTTTTTTTACACGTATCTGCTCAGAGGGTGCTGCAGATGCAAGGCGGAGGGGGCGAAGGCGTACTTCCCGTACTTCGAGCCCCCCGACAACGCAGCAGATGCGGTACCCCCTGAGCAGATACTTCAAGGGTTTCAGTATATGCCTACCCTGGCCGCCTTCTCAAGCATGTCTGTTACTTCTTCTTTCTCCAGATCAAACCAGTTCCTGTACGCCTCTGCCACTGCAAAATATGGCCCGGAGCGGATATTGGGACAGTATATTTCATCTGCGGCAGATCCAAGACGCTGTATGGAAGATGCCGAAGCAGTAGGCACTGCCACCACCAGTTTCCCAGCCCCTGCGCGCTGCAGGTCGTTCAGTGCCGCAAGCATGGTAAAACCTGATGCAAGTCCGTCATCAGCCACAATTACGGTTTTTTTTGACACATCGGGAAATGTCCGGTCGTGCCTGAAGATATGATTTCGCCTTATGAGTTCATCTTTTACTGATGCAGCCTGTTCTTCAATCTGCTGTTCGGTAAGATGAAGGGCTGCAACAAGTTCCTGATTAAGAAACAGACTTCCTGAAAGGGTTATTGCACCAAAGCCTGCTTCAGTATTTCCTGGCACAGGGATTTTGCGCACTATAAGCAGATCCATGGGGAGTTTGAGGAGAGTGGCAATCTCAATGGCCACAGGGACACCGCCTGAGGGGATTCCCATGACCATTGTGTTTCTGTCCTTATGACAGGCAGGGGCAAGCATTTCCGCAAGTACCTTGCCAGCGTGTTCCCTGTCATGGAAAATGAATTTTTTATTACGGAGTTCTGGAATTTCGTAAGTTTTCATAATGACTCCTCTATCTTACAGGCTGATCCCGTTGCGGAGTCACTTTCCGTTAAACCATTCCTCATGTCCGTACAGTTTCTCAAGACATTCAGGACACAGGGCGTGGCTGAAAACCGCATCGGAATGTTCTGATATGTATTTTTCTATCTGATTCCAGTACCCCTGATCATCCCTGATTTTTTTGCAGTTGGCGCATATGGGAATAAATCCGCTCAGCGTTTTTATCTCCCTGTGGGCCTGTTTCAGTTCTTTGATATGATGCTGAAGTTTTTCATTGGCATTTGAGAGTTTTTTCTTTTCCTTCTCAAGCTTTACCATGAGGAAAAAATTTTTTCTGGCAAAATATTCCATGCTGTAACAGGCTACCATGCCGATTATCACTGCGGAAATAAAGAAGAAGTTGTTCCTGAGCAGTATTATGAGCGGGGTATCTGTCAGCCATATTGATGTTATCTCAAACATAAGCAGTATGACTGCCCCCGTAAAGGTGGCCCATGTAAACCGGGCCCGGATAAATGTGAAGCAGAAGAACATTACCAGAATATTTCCAACATAGTATGACCAGCTTTCCGGTGCAGGACCCATGGCAATCATCCAGAATATGCCAAAGGCGGCTACGGTAATGATAACAGATATGGCAGCCTGCCAGTATTTTTCAAAACTGGAATGAAAGGAAAGCAGGATACCTGCTGCCATTACAGGGATTACCAGCCCAAAGCGTATGAGCCAGAATTGGTACTTTACTTCCGGCATGGCAAGGGCATCAAGAAGGCCGAACAGGCCATAGAGCGCAATACCCATAACAAATCCCCAGCGGAATATGGGGAGGGAGAGTTTGAAGAAATATTGCCGGAATCCTGATTCAAGTTCCTTGTCAGGGCCGGAAAAGTGAAGTGTGAAATGATTTATATGCATGCCATCGTAAAACTCGCTTGTTCCTCGCTCAGACAACTGCGATTTCGCAGCTTCGCTTCACCAGCAAAATCTGCGAAATTGTTCAGATACGCTTGAAAAACGATACCATTTCCTTCGCTGAATGAGTACCATAAAATTATCATATACCATCCGGCATTTCCAGTATTACCTGATTTGAGTGATTGTTCGGATTTGCTGCATATCCGCGAAAGAGGAATTCCCATTATAGTCGACTATATGGGGGTTTCGATGACAAAGGAGATGCAGTGAAGACGGCAATCCCGAAGGGTTTCAAAATTGGAAAGCTATAATCGGATGTAACTCCTTTTAATTTTTTGAAAAAATAATTTTCCACATTTTGAAACGCTCAATTTAGGTATTAGATAGTTCAAACGCTTGTTTCGGTTTTCAGTGCGGGTTGTGCATTGCATTTATTTTCTGCTGCTGTTATATTACGTTGTTCAGATTCAGCCGCACAGGCGGCTTTTGAATGAAATTCAGAAAATATCATAAATGTTCAGGAGATAGATACGATGGAATGCACAACCAACCGGGCCGGAGCCGAATGTAAATTCATGGGCAAGAACGGATGCACCTTTGTTGCCGGTGCATGTTTTCAGATCGTTGAGCAGTGTGAAGGCTGTGACCGCATAACAGAAAACGAAGCAGGCAAATTCTGTGCTGTTTACCCGCATCCCGAGATGAAATGGAAAAGGGGCGTCTGTAACTTTGCAACTCATGTAAAAGCAGAACTGCCACAGACTGATCAGGGTACCACAATGAACCCGCTCAAGGCTGCCAAAAGGGCATCTCGCGGCGGTTAACCCCTGCTGTCATATTGAATTTTATAAACGGGGCGTCTTCAGTACGCCCCGTTTTAGTTTGTTTGCCCCCCATGCCGGGCAAACAAACAATGTTGGTATCCACTCACAGGGTACCGCATCTGCTGAGTTGTCGGGGGCTCGAAGTACAGGGAGTACGCCTTCGCCCCCTCCGCCTTGCATCTGCAGCACCCTGTGAGCAGATACGTTGCGTGAAAAGCGTCTTTCCGTTATTCCTCCTGGAGGAGGGTGAGTAGTTACCAATGTTGAGGGCACGCGGTGCGGCCCCTGCGCCTTGAGCCAGCGTTACCCCACACTGTACCTTCTGTTTTTTTCTGTTATAATCAGACTCCATGAAAAATACCCTGACATTTATCCTCGCTCTGTTTCTGATGATGTCCGCGTCGCCTGATTCATGCAGTGCTGCAACATCTCTGTTTACAGAGCTGCTTCGTGATTTTTCTCCTGTAACAGGCAGAGTGCTGGAATCAGCAGCAGATTCCGTTACCCTGAACAGGGGAAGCAGTGATGGCGTGGTGAAGGGAGACCTGTTTCAGGTGTACAGAAAGGGTTCTCCTGTATCCAGTCGGCAGGGAGAGGGGGTAATCGGTTATCTGAAAAGGCCCTTTGCCCTGGTGCAGGTGGAACATGCAGGCCAGCATTCTTCCCGCTGTTCCGTGAGTTCAGCAACCGGAGGCATCAGGGCCGGAATGCCTGTAATGCGTTACAGTGATATGCGGTCAGTGCTTGTCACCGCTCCGGGCATGAAGATATCTCACAGTGTGAGGCAGAGGTTTTATAACACCCTGCCTGCCCTTGAGTGGGTCAGTCCTGAGAGCCTCAGCGGCCCGGTATCTGATGCGGCTGCAATGAAGGCTCAAGGTGTTGCTCTTCTCTTTTATCTTTCCACTGAAAAACTCACGGTTTATGGTCCAGGCCATGCGGTCATACATGCCTATTCCCTTGCAGGTGAATCACTGTCCATTTCCACAGACAGGGCGGGAACAGGCGTCAGTACAGTTTCATCTGATAGAGGGCAGGAAGGAACAGGGCCTGAGGTTCGTCAGCAGGGGAAATTCAAGTGGGAAAGTATGGATACATCGGCAGGTCTTGATCTTTCTTCAGCAAAGGTTGCAGGGCATCTTTACAGCGCTGCAAAGCAGGTGGAAATAGCAGATATGGATGGAGATGGACGACCGGAGGCTGTCTATCTGGTGTCACGATCCCTCTATGTGTTTCCGTTTGGCATAAACGGGGAACTGCTTTCCTACGA
>WFRQ01000147.1 GCA_015486425.1 Deltaproteobacteria bacterium
CGGTAATTTTCAGAAGATCGGCTGCGGTTTCCAATGGCCTGATCAATTGATCAGGCCATTGGAAACCGCAGCCGATCTTCTGAAAATTACCGATTGCCGCGCGTGTAAGCTTCCCGCATATCCCATCCACCTCAAGTAGGGGAATTGGACGGCCATGCGTTATTGGCACTTTGTTTAGCAGTTCTTGAACTGTTGTGACATCATCTGATCTATTAACCCCGTTTTTCCCAACTGAAGCTGAAATTGATTTAGTCATAATTAAATCTCCTTCTTCAATTTATGTCGTTTATTTTGTCAGCCTCTATTTCACATCATAAACAAATCCCTCATCACCAACTGTCACCTTAACCTCACTTACGGGATTCCCCTCGGCCATGCTGCTGAGCAGTGACCTGCTCATATCAGGCAGCAGAGTATGTGAGAGGATATGATCAATATTTCTGGCTCCGCTTTCCACTTCAGTGCAGCGGCTGGCAATTGCCTCAACAACATCATCGCTGTATGTAAAGATGGTATTGCGGTTCTCCTGCATGCGTTTTGCTATTTTATTGAGTTTGAGTCTTGTTATAAGACGGATATTTTCATCCGTAATAGGATAGTAAGGAATGACCTTAAGGCGGCCGAGAAAGGCAGGCTTGAAATGTTGCTGAAGGTCCGAGCGCAGCATCTCCGCTAGGGCATCCGGATCAGGTTTTGTCTCTTCGTCCATGCAGACCTTCATTATTGTATCTGTGCCAAGGTTGGATGTGAGTATGATCAGGGTATTCTTGAAATCAATGCGGCGGCCTTCGCCATCTTCCAGCATGCCCTTGTCAAAGACCTGGTAAAAGAGTTCCATCACATCGTGATGAGCCTTTTCTACTTCATCAAGCAGGATAACGCTGTATGGACGCCTGCGTACAGCCTCGGTAAGCACCCCTCCCTCACCGTAGCCCACATAACCCGGAGGCGAACCCTTGAGGCTTGAGACTGTATGGGCCTCCTGATATTCAGACATGTTTATGGTGATGATGTTTTCCTCGCCCCCGTAAAGGAGGTCTGCTATTGCCAGGGCCGTTTCTGTTTTACCTACACCACTTGGCCCCACAAACATGAAAACTCCGGTAGGTTTGGATGGATCCTCAATGCCGGCATGGGCGGTCTGGATGGTCTGGGCCATGGCCTTAAGCGCGTGGTCCTGGCCGATGATACGTTCTGCCAGCAGCTTGTCCAGGTTCATTACAGTGGCTATTTCATCAGTCAGCATCCTGCCTGTAGGTATGCCTGTCCAGCCTGAAATAACACTGGAGACAATGTCGGCATCCACTGCTATCTGCACCAGGGGATCTTCCCCCTGAACAGCAGCAAGCGCAGCCTCCATGTCCTGAAGCTTTTCGCGTTTTTCTGAAAGAGACGGGGCTTGCGGCTCCTTTTCGTAGAGTTCAATGATTTCCTTCCTTGCATCAATGATCCGGTCTGCAATTTCCTTCTCCCTGTTCCATCTGTCCTCGAGTTCTGCCAGCTTCTTTTCTGTGTCAGCCTTTCCTTCAGCCAGTTCCTCAAGCCGTTCAGTATGATCCTGGCCCATAAGGGCCTCTTTTTCCAGTATGGCCATTTCCCTCTCGATATCACCGATCCTTCTCAATGCGGCTTCCATGGCAGGAGGAGAGGTGGTCAACCCTATGGCTACCCGCGCGCACGCCGTATCAAGAACGCTGACAGATTTATCAGGAAGCTGCCTGCCGGAGATATAACGGTGGGATAGACGCACCGAATCATGCAGGGCGTCATCGGTAATCATCACCTTATGATGTTTCTCCAGGAAGGGCGCAATGGCACGCATCATGACCATTGCCTTATCTTCATCAGGCTCCTCTATCTTTACCACCTGAAAACGCCGTGCAAGGGCTGCGTCCTTTTCAAAGTACTTCTTGTATTCGGCCCATGTAGTGGCTGCAATGGTACGGAGTTCCCCACGCGCAAGGGCAGGTTTGAGCAGATTGGCAGCATCCCCGGCACCTGCGGAACCGCCTGCGCCAATGAGGGTGTGGGCCTCGTCAATAAACAGTATAATGGGAACAGGCGAGGCCTTTACCTCGGTGATTACCTGTTTGAGCCTCTCCTCAAACTCGCCCTTTATGCCGGCACCCGCCTGAAGCAGTGCAAGGTCCAGAGTATGTATGGCAACGCCCTGCAGGGGCGGCGGCACGTCTCCCTCGGCAATCCGAAGTGCAAATCCCTCAACCACTGCGGTCTTGCCCACCCCTGCCTCACCTGTAAGTATAGGATTATTCTGACGTCTTCTGATAAGGATATCCACCATCTGACGTATTTCAAAATCACGGCCGAGAACAGGATCTATCTCTCCCTTTTTAGCCCTTTCTGTTAGATTTACCGTGTACTGGGCAAGGGCCTGGCCGCCGGAAATGGCAGAGGGAGCCTGGGTGCCTGCTCCTGCCGGGGGCACTGACAGCGAACTCATCTCTTCAGCTTCTTCAATTGAGCCTGCGGTAATATCCGCAAAGGATTCGGTAAGTGTCTCAAGGGATATATTTTTAAACAACGGCGAACTCGCAGCAAGTCCTCGTGCAAGATCAACGTTTGACAGCAGGGCAATAATAATATGCCCGGAACGGATGGCATTGACCTGATAATCAACAGAGGCTACAAGCCAGGCCTCCTGGATCATCTGCGGTATGCGCGGGGAAAGTGCAGGCGTGCGGGCATTACCTGTCTTGAATCCCTCTATAACCACGGTAAGATCAGAGAGCAGGTGAGATTCATTAATTTCAAAGTACTTCAGTATTTTCTGGAAATCCGTATCAGCCATGTCAAGGAGCTTTATGAAAAAATGCTCAAGCTCCACGTCATAATGAGTGTGTGACAGGCAGAGTCCTGCTGCCGATTCCAGGGTCTTACGGCACGTGGTATTAAGCTTTCCTATCAATGATTTAAGGTTGGAAACTGCCATAGTCACTCCTTTCTTGACTGTCTAAATATCAGCATTGATATGACTCCAAGGTGATATACGGGTCTTCCTTGTGAGTAAAGCCCGGTGTTTTAACCCAGGTCGACCATCCAAGGCGGGGTGCCGGCCTTTCGCTGCCAAGGATACAGGGCGGCACCTCCTCCTTTTTCAAATACAGACGCACATCGAATTCATACTCTATACCCACCATGTAGCGTATCAATGAAAAAACAGGCTTAAGCAAATCACCTGAAGGCAGAAAACGCAGGAATTCATCCATGCCAACCGGACCGAGATTAACACGGAATTTAGTCTGGCAGTCCCAGAAAAAACTGCCACAGACTGTATCGATACCAAGGCTGGAATTTGCAGTTCCTACACTGGTCTGGTCTTCGTGTGAAAGCGGGACCAGCCTCTGCAGAAACTGTTCAACCCACACTGTGACACCAGCGTAATATGAAACTGCTGATTCAATTGAAACTGCAGATGGTACCTGCCTTGACAGCAGGCCGCTGTAAAAGCAGAGTGATTCCTCAGGAAGCCCGATGCGTCCACGAAGCCCCTCTGTGCCGAGACCTGCAAGACTTAGAAGATAACCGGAAAGTTTATCTCTTGCGCCAGACTGATAACTTACAGGAAACTGGTGTTTTTTCCATGCAAGATAGAAAAGGGAAACAAGGCGATGATGGAAAATATCGAGAAACGATGCAAAGGAAAAATCCCTCTTATGACTTCTCGCAATAGCAAGTTCGTTGTACCAGTACGGCAACAGGCCGGACGGGCCTATCAAACCCATGAAAGCTACCTGCATCTGCGCAGGTTCACCCTGGTCGCCGGGAACCAGTCCGGCAATCTCACTCGGAGGAAAGGTCAGACCCGGCTTTACGCTGAAGCGCACTGCCTCTTTGCGCGGATCAATGCTTTTTCCAAGCAGCGAGCTGTCCGGAGCCATTTTTTCAAGCAATTCAACCGCCTTGAAAA
>WFRQ01000148.1 GCA_015486425.1 Deltaproteobacteria bacterium
CCATACTGCGTGCTGCGCGTGCCCCAAGGAAGCACCTACAGGTGCATGGCGCATCTTCCAACAGCTTCAGACAGGGTAGGGTGAGGAAATATTACCTTTCGGAACGTATCTGAATTGCATTTTGTGTTCAGTGCCGTGGTGATTATCCCGATAATGTCAGGGGCCTGCGGGCTCAGGACCTCTGCGCCTGTCAGGTAATTTTCTTTGTCACTGTAAAGTATTATAACTCCTTCTGTGGCATCATATGTTCTGGATATGGTAATGCCGGACAGTTTGAATGTTGATTCATTAAAAGGTATGTGATGTTTTTCCAGGTCAGTTTGTACCATGCCAACCCTGGCGTAGGAAAGAGGGAGTGTGTTGATGAACCTTGGTACATGATACATGTCTAATGGAGCAGGTTTCCGCCCGAGGATCTGATCCACTACAAACAGTGCCTGTGCCCTGGCTGCATGGGCAAGTTTCAGCCTGTTGTTGCAGTCGCCTATGGCATAATGTCCCGGTGCCGTAGTCTCAAAGCTGCTGTCAGTAACAATCCCCCTGCCAGTCTCTATATCATTCCACGCAACACATTCTGTATTTGGCTTTCTGCCAGTTGCCACCATGAACTTGTCAAAAGTATATGGCCCGGCTGATGTCTGCAGAGATACCTTCCCGTTTACAGCTTCGGCTGAGCTGATCTGCGTTGAGAAATGAAATTTTACGCCTGAATCCTCAAGTTTTCCTGTGAGATTTTCTCTGATAACAGGGTGGGCCTGGGGCAGTATCTCGTTCCTTCTGACAAAAACAGATGTGTCAACTCCGTTTGCAATAAAAAAAGAGGCAAATTCCAGTGCAATGGGGCCTGCCCCCATAATAGCAATATTTTCAGGAAGGGATTCCAGGTTCAATGCCTCGTTGCTGGTAATAATGTTGTCAGCATCAAATTTGATACCTTCAGGGATGAATGGCAAAGAACCGGTACCCATCACGATGTGCCTGGCCAGTAATTTTTCCCCTGCTGCTTCCACCGTGTGGGCACTGGTAATTTTCCCGGTTCCCTCCATGAGGTTTACTTTTGCTCTATCAAGCTGATTTCTTATCACCTTTGTTGTCTTAATGATTAAACTGTTCTTTTCCTGTTGAATGGCAGGTATATCAACCTTGAGCCCGTTGAACTGGAAAGCAGGCTTCCTCAGTTCGAGAAGAGTGGCTGCATAATGGAGAAGGTGTTTGGATGGAATGCACCCTTCATGAAGGCAGGCCCCGCCGAGATGGTCAAGGTCCTTTTCAATAAGCATGCATTTCAGCCCGGCCCTCGCTGCTACAATGGCGCCTGCATAATTCAGCCCGGCTCCTATGAAGATAATATCAAAATCCATTTACTCATCCTCAATCTTTATATCTACGGGCTCCACCTGCCATATGTCCTTTGCGTATTCAAAGATGGAACGATCCGATGAAAAATGACCCATTCTGGCCGTTGTAATTATAGATTTTTTAGTCCACTCATCCCTTTTTCCGTAGGCTTGCCCCACCTGTTCCTGGCACTTTACGTAAGATTCGTAATCAGCAAGGAGCATGTATTGATCATTAAATTTCAATTCGTCTGTCAGCGGCTTGAAAAGTGACGTATCGCCATGAGAAAAATGTCCACTTTCAATCAGGGCAATTACGTTTTTAAGCTCGTCGTTCCGGTTGTAAAAATCATAAGGATTATAACCTCTATTTTTCAAGTCCAGTACTTCCTGGGCTGTCATGCCGAAATTGAAAAAATTATCTTCGCCGACCTTTTCCCTGATCTCTACGTTAGCGCCGTCAAGAGTTCCGATGGTAAGAGCGCCGTTCATGGCAAATTTCATATTCCCCGTACCCGATGCCTCCATTCCTGCAAGAGATATCTGTTCAGATAGATCTGCCAGGGGATAAACCCGCTGTCCAATCTTGACATTGTAATTTGGTCTGAAAATTACCTTTATCCTGTCTTTTACATCCGGATCAGCGTTTATTACTTCGGCTATGGAATTTATGAATTTTATAATGAGCTTTGCCATGAAATATCCAGGGGCAGCCTTGCCTCCAAAGATAAATGTCCTCGGTGCCATGTCAGTGTCAATCCCGTTTTTAAGGCGCCAGTACAGGGTGATAATATGAAGGCAGTTCAAGTGCTGACGTTTGTATTCATGTATGCGTTTTACCTGCACATCAAACATGGAATCAGGGTTAATAACCCAGGCGAATTTTTGCATGGCAAGGTTCACAATTTCATCTTTGTATTCTTTTTTTGCCTTCAGCCATTTTTCTCTGAATGCTGCGTCATCAGCAAAAGATTCAAGCTCATGAAGTCTCTCCATGTCTTTCAGCCACCCATCTCCAATAGCCTCGGTTACAAGCTCTGTAAGACGGGGGTTGCTTACCGCGATCCATCGCCTTGGAGTAACACCATTGGTAATGTTGATGATTTTGTCAGGCCAGTATTCATGGCACTTTTTCAGGACAATATTTTCCAGAAGCCTGGTGTGCAGACGGGAAACCCCGTTTATTTTATGGCTGCCCACACATGCAAGGTTTGCCATGCGGACATATTTTTGATCTGATTCGTCAATCAGGGAAAGCTCGGCCACTCGTCTATTATCCATAGGGTAGCGTATTCTTACTTCATCCAGAAAACGGCGGTTGATTTCATAAATAATCTCAATATGACGGGGAAGAAGTTCACTGAACATGGGAAGCGGCCATTTTTCAAGTGCCTCTGGCATGAGCGTGTGATTAGTATATGCAAATATTTGTCTTGTAACATCCCATGCAGGCTCCCACGGTATGTGATGATGATCAACAAGCAATCGCATCATTTCAGGAATGGCAAGGGAAGGGTGCGTGTCATTTAACTGCGCAGCCA
>WFRQ01000149.1 GCA_015486425.1 Deltaproteobacteria bacterium
GAAGATGCTGCTCATGCCGTAGGAACAGAGTACAGGGAAAAACTCATAGGTGCGGACTCAGAGGCAGCCATCTTCAGTTTTCATCCCATCAAGAACATGACCACAGGCGAAGGCGGGATGATACTTACAAACAACCATCAATGGGCCAGACGTATGAGGCGTCTCCGCTTCCACGGCATCTCAAGGGATGCATGGAAGAGGTACTCAAAGGGTGGCATACCGCAATATGAAGTTGAGGAACCGGGTTACAAGTACAACATGCTCGACATTCAGGCGGCAATAGGCATACATCAGTTTGCGTGGCTTGGAAAATTCAACAGAATAAGGCGCGAACTTGCGATGAATTATCATCATATGCTTGAAAATGTTTCAGAAATCATTCCGCTTGGCACTGTACCGTGGCCTCATGTTCATGCGTGGCATCTCTATATTGTCAGGCTCAATACTGACACTCTGAGTGTAACCCGGGATGAGTTCATCGCAGCCATGCAGGAAGAAAATATCGGCACAGGTCTCCACTTTCCCGCTGTTCATCTACAGAAATACTATCGTGAAAAATATGGATTCAAAAAAGGAGACCTTCCAAGCTCTGAATGGAACAGTGAGAGGCTTTTCTCTCTTCCTCTTTATCCCATGCTCACAATCAGTGATCAGGAAGACGTGGTTCATGCCCTGAAAAAGCTCATAACCCGTTTCCGCAAATAAGGTAAGGATACGGTTAATGGCTGAAAATTCCCCCATAGCGCTGAAAATTGATGTTGATACCCATGACGGCATGCGTAATGGCGTTCCGGTACTGCTTGATATCCTTGAAAAACACCATGTAAAAGCGACATTCTGTCTGTCCTTTGGCCCGGACTGTTCAGGAAAAGCCATATTCAGGCTGTTTAAAGACCCGGCATTTCTTAAAAAGATGCTGAGCACAGGTGCGCCCAGTCTCTATGGATGGCGTACAATACTTTCAGGCACCCTGCTGCCTGCCCGCCCTATTGCCACGGCCTTCCCTGACCTTGTAAGAGATATAGTAAAGGAAGGACACGAGGCTGTGGTTCATGCCTGGAATCACCGTTTCTGGCAGGATCACCTTCAAGAGTTATCAAAAGCACGTATCAAGCAGGAATTCAACAGCTCTTTCAATGCCTTTGAATCCATACTTGGCACACCACCGAAGGCGGTTGCAGCTCCCGGGTGGCAGGCCACTGCAGACAGCCTTGAGGTTGAAGAAACCCTTGGCATAGAGTGGGCCAGCGACCTCAGAGAAGGCCCTCCCTGCTTTCTGAAGGTACGGGGTAAGGCCCTTGACCTGCTACAGATTCCTACCACAGGTCCGTGCATAGAAGAACTGCTTACCGAGGGCATAAGGGAAAGGGATGAGATCGCCGAACACCTTGTCTCCTCCCAGTCTAACAGAGATTACCCTGTGCTTGCAGTACACGCGGAAGTTGAGGGTGGTCCCTTTTCCATTTTCTTTGATGACCTGCTCCCCGCATTGCTTGATGCTCATAACAGCATAATCACCATGGGAGAGATGGCAGGCAGGATACTTTCCCAGAGGGATGATATACCTGTCAGGGATTTCACCCTGATAAATCTTCCAGGCAGAGCCGGAACCGTGGCATCCTCTACTCCTGTAAAATAAAATCCACAATATAAATCTTCCCATATTGCCCTTCGGGGAATTCCTCTCTAAACTTTCATGACATGGGGTTTGTCCCCCCTGACATGAAAGTTAGCTCAAAGCTCAAAGTCGGAAGCTGAAAAGTAAACATGGCTTTTTTACTTTGAGCCTTGAGCTTTCAGCTTTGAGCTATTTTCACGGTAACCGCCATTCCCGGCGCGGGCACAACGAACAATGAAAATACGCTCTTGCAGTTTATTAAATTGTGTGCTCAAGGAAGTGGGGAAGCAGGAGCTTCCAGTTTATAGTTCCCAAACTGGAGTTTGGGAACCAGCAAATTAGCACTTCTTTTACTTTGAGCCTTGAGCTTTCAGCTTTGAGCTATTTTCACGGTAAAACTGTCCCCGTC
>WFRQ01000150.1 GCA_015486425.1 Deltaproteobacteria bacterium
ACATTCTGCCTTGCAGCCTCATTGTCCACTATGATTTCAATGGACTCGCCGGGGTTCTGAGCAATCATGTCCCTTGCCTCAAGCACGGGCTGAGGGCAGGCAAGTCCGGAACAATCCTTTTTTATCATGATATGAAATCTCCTGATGGCATATAAATATATCGTTTTGTCCGAAATTTACATTCTATTTCTAACAGTGCAGCTCAGGTCTGCCGCCTCCTGATTACTGCCCACTCTTCCCATTGAATTTCCGGTTCCGTGGTGACTGTCACTATATCTCCGCCCAGGGCCTGACGCACTTTCCGTCCTTCCCTGTCCCTTATCTCAAGCACCTCAAACGGCGTGACACCAAGGCCCCTTTCCATATACTCCAGCCTGTCACCAGGCCGCAGTATGTGACCTACCCTCAGAAGCGGCCTGTCTCCTGCCTCAACCACAACTGCGGCAGGTGAAAACTGCTGCTGGGCGTTTCCCCCCTGATAGAGCATATCTTCTCTGCCCGGCGGGCCGTCAAGGAAATTCTCAGTATATCCTCTGGAGCCAAGGAGTTTCAGCTCTTCCATAAATCGTTCTGGAACCACGGGCAACTTTGCATCTTGCCGTTCTTCACTGTCCATGTACTCCATGAGCCAGTCAAGGGCAGCACGGTAGGCCCGGACAACACCTGCCACGTAAAACAGCCCCTTCATCCTGCCCTCAATTTTAAGTGAGCTTACCCCTGCTTCCACAAGTTCAGGAAGCCGGTTTATGAGGCACAGGTCCCTTGAGTTGAAAATATAGACGCCACGGTCCCCCTCTTCCACAGGAAAGTAGATTCCAGGGCGTTTTTCCTCCTGAAGGGCATATCTGTAGCGGCATGGGTGGGCGCACGCTCCCTGATTGGCATCGCGCCCTGTCATATACAGGCTCAGCATACAGCGGCCTGAGTACGAGATGCAGAGAGCGCCGTGCACAAACACCTCGACTTCCATTTGACATGAACGTGCAATGTCTCGGATTTCCTCAAGAGAGAGCTCACGGGCAAGGTTTACCCTGCCTGCCCCGGCATTCTTCCAGAACAGGGCTGATTCAAGGTTTGTGGTATTTGCCTGCGTGGAAACATGCACCGGGATATCAGGTGCAATGGCGCGAGCAGTACGAAATATGCCTGGATCAGAGATTATAAAGGCGTCAACCCCGATTTCAGAAAGCCATTTCACATATTCAGGGATTTTTTTCATGTCCCTGTTATGCGCAAAAATGTTTATTGTTACATACGCCTTTGTGCCGTGAAGGTGGGAAAACTGCACTGCCTCTTTCATCTCGGCCTCTGAAAAATTCCCTGCCTGGGCCCTTAGGCTGAACTCCCTGCCCCCGAAATAGACAGCATCAGCGCCATAGTGAACGGCAATTTTCAGTTTTTCAAGGTTT
Source organism: Deltaproteobacteria bacterium (assembly GCA_015486425.1). Lineage (GTDB taxonomy): Bacteria > Desulfobacterota > Dissulfuribacteria > Dissulfuribacterales > QOAL01 > S144-17. The sequence goes on from WFRQ01000150.1 coordinate 1,410, forward strand.
CCCGCAGGGGCCAGAAGCTCAGTCATCTTCATATTTTCGCGCAATGACCTGTCTCCTTCCCATGGAATCCGTAGGTGTTACCACACCCTCGCGCTCCATCTGCTCTATCATCCTGGCAGCCCTGTTGTAGCCTATGCGCATGCGCCGCTGGAGCCCTGAAATTGAGGCAAGGCCAGTGGAGGTTACTATTTCCACTGCCTCATCGTATTTTTCATCATCAAATTCACTGCCTCCACCAGGGCCGCTCTCAGCCTCGCCTGGTACAGGCTCGATTACAGCAGGGTCGTAGTCAGGCTCGCCCTGTGATTTCAAGAATTCCACCACGCGCATGATTTCATTCTCAGAGACATAGGCCCCGTGGATACGCTCAAGCGCCGAGGAACCAGGCGGGAGAAACAGCATATCCCCCATGCCAAGCAGGCGCTCAGCACCCATTACATCCAGTATGGTCCGGGAATCAATCTTGGAGGAGACCTTGAATGAGAGTCTGGCAGGGAAATTGGCCTTGATAAGCCCTGTAAGCACATCCACAGACGGACGCTGCGTTGCTATCAGAAGATGGATGCCTGCAGCCCTGGCCATCTGTGCAAGACGGGCTATGGCAGCCTCAACCTCCTTTGAGGATACCATCATCAGGTCGGCAAGTTCATCAATAATCACCAGGAGATATGGAAGTTGCTCTTCTGCCTTGGCGTTATATCCCTCAAGGTTTCTTGCATGTGCCTCTTCAAGCAACTGGTACCTGCGCTCCATCTCCATAACAGCCCATTTCAGCGCCCTTGTTGCCTCCTTTGGCTCACTTACAACAGGGTGTATCAGGTGGGGAATTCCGTCATACAGGGAAAGCTCAATACGCTTCGGGTCCACCATGAGCATCCTGAGCCTGTCCGGACCAAGACGGTAAAGAAGGGAGCAGATCATGGCGTTAAGCCCCACGCTCTTTCCAGTGCCTGTTGCACCGGCAATCAGCAGGTGGGGCATTTTTGAAAGGTCTGTTACAACAGGCTGGCCCACAATGTCATTTCCCAGGGCAAGGAGCAGTTTACCCGTGTTCTTCAGAAATACATCGCTCGAGAGTATCTCCTTGAGCCACACGCCCTGACGGGTTGTGTTTGCAAGCTCAATTCCAATTACCGCCTTTCCCGGTATGGGTGCCACGATGCGCACGCTGTGAGTCTTGAGGGCAAGTGCAAGATCATCGGAAAGAGACGCCACCTTGTTGATTTTGACACCAGGGGCAGGGGCAAATTCATACATGGTGACCACAGGCCCCGGGCATATCTCAACCACCTTACCTGCAACGCTGAAGTCAAGCAGTTTCTGTTCAAGGGTCCTGGCGTTTTTAAGATAGGCATCCCTGTCAATGGCGATTTCCTGGTCAGGAGGATCCTGGAGGAATGAGAGCGACGGAAGCCTGTATTCACCCTTCACAGGTTTTATCTCAAAGCTGCCCTGCTCCTTTTCATCATCCTGGACAGGGGCCCCTTCGGGCCTGGCAGAGATATCCTTGCCAGCCCCCTTTTTTGATTTCAAGTTTTTGGGAGGAGCTGTAATCCTCGGCTCCTGGGCCTGTTCCTGTTCTGATTCTTCATGTCCGTCTTTTTTTGATAAAATCTCCGGAATCTTCGGGGCCTTGCGTGATGTTGCCATATCATGTCCGGAGTCCGGGCTGACTGCATCCCGGCGTGTCCTGCCGGACATGCGCGCAAATCCCCGCGAAGCCATATGAAGAACAAAAGGAGCCGCTGTTACAAGGCCTGACAGCAGCATTACAAGAGAAATGAGGATGGCTCCTGCCGTCCCTGTCCATGTGCTCAGGAAATCAGTAAGGAATCTGCCTGCAAGCCCGCCGGCCCTGAACAGAAAGTCCATGTGAATCCAGGCTGAAAGAAGAGTGAGCATGACTGTAAGGGATGCCAGTATCATGCCCCAGCCTGCTATCACCAGGCCGCGCGGCCTTTCAGATCGAGGGACCAGGTCAACCATGCGCAGTGCGCCATAACCGGTCCACAATACAGTAAGCCATGCAGTCAGGCCAAGCATATCACGCAGGAATCCGGCAATGTGGGCTCCGGCAGGCCCCATCCAGTTCTTTACACCGCCAGGGGCGTAATGACTGAGAGAGGGATCATCCGGGGAATAGCTGAAAAGGGCAAGGGCAAGGAAAACCGTTGCAGCAGCAAGCAGCAGGGCGCTAACCTGCCTGCCTGGAGTCAGGACATTTTCATCCTGTCTGCCTCTACCGGGATCTTTTCTATATTCCTGGCTCTCTTTCTTTCTGTTGCTGTTTTTTTTTCGGGCTTTTTTTTCTGTCAATTTTGTGAGGTTGTGTTAATTGATATGTCTGTTGTGAAAATGGAAACAGGGCAGGCCAATGTTATTATGACTTTATGGTTCAGATCAATCTGTTCACCTTTTTTATTTGAATGATTGCTCGAATTTCATGAAATAATATTATGAATTATTACAAGAGTTTTTTCAAGCACGGTGATTTTGGCGTGCTTTATAACAATCTGACCAGATACCAATACGATTCTCTTTGCTGAATTTTGCTGAATATAGATACCAGGGGTCTGACAAAATGGACACTGAACAGATAAAAAAACAGGCCGCAGAGCTTATGCCGTGGATGAGAGAGATCAGGCGTGCCATTCACAGGCATCCGGAACCCGGCTTCAGGGAATTCCGAACAGCGGCTCTTGTTATGCAGAGCCTGGAAGGGCTTGGCATCTCCTTCAGACATCCTGTTGCTGAGACAGGTGTTGTGGCAGAGCTTTGCGGCAGCCATGACAATGGACACTGCGTTGCGCTAAGGGCGGACATGGATGCGCTGCCTCTCATGGAGGAAACAGGCCTTGCCTTTTCCTCAGAGGTCCCCGGCATGATGCACGCATGTGGACATGATGGTCATGTGGCCATGCTTCTCGGGGCAGCTTCAATATTAAAAAAAGAACGTTTTAATGGTAAGATAAGGCTCATATTTCAACCAGCAGAAGAGGGCAGCGGCGGGGCCTCCCGCATGATCCAGGAGGGAGTGCTTGACGGGGTGGAACTTATCTTCGGAGGTCACATTGACCGCCACTACCAGACCGGGACAATATGCGCTCAGTCCGGCCTTATCTGCGCTTACACAGACACTTTCAGGATTGATATACTTGGCAGAGGGGGGCATGCGGCACGGCCCCACGAGGCAGTTGACAGCGTGGTTGCTGCAAGCCACCTGGTCATAAGCCTTCAGACCCTGGTTTCAAGAGAACTTAACCCGTTGTATCCCTCTGTCATAACAGTGGGCAGCATATCAGGCGGCAGCGCCCCCAACATAATCGCAGAGCAGGCAAGCCTTCGCGGTACAATACGCACCACACATCCTGACATACGTGAAAAGGTGATAGGGGCAACCAGGCGCATGGTAAGGGCCACAGGAGAGCTGTTTGGCGCGGAATGTTCCATAAATTTTGAAGACTGCTATCCTCCTGTGATAAATGATGCTGATGCAGCGAAGATTGCAAGGAGCGCCGCAGAGATTGTGGCAGGGCCTGAGCGAGTGCTTACCGAGGCGCATCCAAGTCTTGGAGGTGAGGATTTTTCATTTTATCTACAGAAGATACCCGGGTGTTTCGTGCGTTTCGGGGCCTGCCGGAAAGGGTATGAGTATATACCAGCCCACAGCTCCCGATTTGATTTTGACGAGGACGTGATGCAGACAGGGGCCTCCTTCCTGGCGTGCGCAGCCCTCATGTCACTTGAGAAACTTGAGTCGTAATGTATTGTTTTTCTGTTATTACTGGTAAAGATTCTTTGCGTCCTTTGCGTCTTGGCGGTTCATTGTTTTTTTCGTGACATGTAACTGTTCAGGGGGTGCTGCAAATGCAAGGCAAAGGGGGTGAAGTCGTACTGCCGGTACTTCGAGCCCTTGACAACGTAGCAGATGCGATACCCTCTGTCTTTACACGTATCTGCTCAGAGGGTGCTGCAGATGCAAGGCGGAGGGGGCGAAGGCGTACCTACCGTACTTCAAGCCCCGGACAACGCGGCAGATGCGGCACCCTCTGTCTTTAGACGTATCTGCTCAGAGGGTACTGCAGATGCAAGGCGGAGGGGGCGAAGTCGTACTCCCGTACTTCGAGCCCTTGACAACGCAGCAGATGCGGTACCCTCTGAGCAGATACAAAAATTTTTGAAAGGCCACAGGCACATGGAACACATTCCTGAATTTTATACCAGCGAGCCATTTACCCTTGGGGTAGAGGTGGAATTCCAGCTCCTGGATACTGAAACTCTTGACCTGACCCACAGCGCGCCGGAAGTGCTTGCAATAACCGCTGACAGGTATGGTGACAGGATCAAAAAGGAGTTTATCCAGTCAATGGTGGAGGTCACCACAGGCATCTGCCCGGATCCGGCTGGTGTTGACGCTGACATGGGTGAAACCATCAGGGCACTTGAAAGTGCCGCATCAGTGTCAGGCTGTCTGACTCATGCTGCAAGCCTGCATCCCTATGCTCAGGTTGCTGACCAGAGGGTCAGCGA
>WFRQ01000151.1 GCA_015486425.1 Deltaproteobacteria bacterium
AAATTCCAAGAGGATGGAGATCATGAAGCAGGGCCTGCCACTGCTTCATGCAATGTAAGTCGTCGCGATCAAAATTGAGCGTTTCAAAATTAGGTTGTATTTATTCAGCTTTTTTTAGTCAATCTGCCTGAAAGGAGTATCCATGGCTATTTTTTTTCTATGCGTTGCTGCCCTGATCCTGGGCTATGTGGTGTACGGCGCACTGGTTGACCGTATTTTCGGCTCTGATCCTGACAGGACCCCTCCTGCCCTTGCACAGACAGACGGCGTGGATTTTGTGCCAATGTCCACCTGGAAGGTGGCGCTGGTCCAGCTTCTGAACATAGCAGGGGTTGGGCCTATCTTCGGCCCCATACTCGGGGCACTGTACGGCCCTGCTGCACTTGTCTGGATTGTTATAGGCTCCATTTTTGCGGGCGGTGTGCACGACTATTTTTCCGGCATGCTCTCCATGAGACACAGGGGTGATTCAATACCTGAAATCGTGGGGTTCAGCCTGGGAAACTTCATGAAACAGTTCATGCGGGCATTCTCAGTCATTTTGCTGCTTCTTGTTGGAATAGTCTTTGTCTCAGCCCCTGCCCAGCTCCTGACAGACCTCACAGGCGTGGGCATGCCCGTTCTGGTAGCAGTGATTTTTGGATACTACTTCATTGCCACTATCCTTCCGGTTGACAAGATTATCGGTCGCCTTTACCCGATATTCGGCTTCTGCCTTGTATTCATGGCGGTAAGTCTCATCTCCACCCTTATAATCAAGGGGTACCACTTTTATCCCCAGAGGACCCTGAGCAATCTTAATCCGCACGATCTCCCCATGTGGCCTCTGATATTCATTACCATTGCCTGCGGTGCAATCAGCGGCTTCCATGCTACACAGTCGCCCCTCATGGCCCGATGCCTTACCAACGAGCGGTATGGGCGGCGTGTGTTTTACGGCTCCATGATTATGGAAGGTATTATTGCCCTGATATGGGCCACGCTGGCCATGTCTTTCTTTAACAACCCTCAGGAGCTGAGTGGTATGCTTACCGATGGCGGCCCGGCCACTGTAGTAAACCATATTTCCCCCACTCTGCTCGGAAAGGCAGGGGGCATTCTGGCAATTGTAGGAGTTGTATTCCTTCCCATCAGTTCCGGTGATACTGCCTTCAGAAGTGCCCGGCTCATAATTGCTGATTTCATGAACATGTCTCAGAAGGAGAACATCAAGAGACTGATGATTGCAGTTCCCCTGTTTGTGGTAGGCTTTATTGTCTCAAAAACCGACTTCAGCATAATATGGCGCTATTTCGGATGGGCAAACCAGACCCTTGCCACAATCACCCTGTGGACAGCGGCTGTTTACCTGAGTGATTTGAAAAAATTTCACTGGATCGCCTCCATTCCTGCTGCATTTATGACCTCTGTGGTGGTTACCTTCCTGTTCTATTCCCAGATCGGTTTCGGTATGTCAATTACAGTTGCTACGGGACTTGGTGTGGCTGCTGCTGTTGCCTGCTCCATTCTCTTCATACGGAGGGCAGCAAATCCTGTAAATGCCAGTGCCGGGGCCTGAACCACCTTGAATACAATCCGCAGCCAAGGAGAACAAAAAACATGAAAAATAAAATCTTTCCATATATCCTGATTACTGCCGCGTCTCTTTTGCTCTGTGCCCCATCCTGCCTGATGGCAGGCGAATATGACGGGATATGGACAGCCACGGTTACAAAGGCATCCTCAACCTGCAAGACCATTGGCAAGGCAATAGAAGGTGACTACACAGCCGAGATTAAACAGGGCGATGGTCTGACCATGGTAATGACTATCAAGGAAACAGGCACGGTATTTCAAGGGGTAAGGATAAAGGCTGATCCGCGTATTATCATGCTCAGGGCATCATTTCTCAGGGAGGCTGGCGTGGTGTCCCAGAAGGTCAATATTGAAATGACAGACCAGAATTCCGGAAAGGGAAATGCAAGCTGGAGCTGGTCAGATGGGCTGATGATCTGCGGTGGAAACTATGAATTTATCCTGAAGAGGAATAAATGAAACACCCTGAATCTGAGCTTAAACGCGAGGAATTATGACAAAACAGATAAATGTGGTAATCGCAATGGCAGCAGCGCTCATGCTGCTTGCATGCGGTAGTGTCTCTCTTGCAGATGGCCCTGCCGGGCCTCAGGCAGGCAAAAAGGCACCTCCATTCCTTATAATTGGCAAACTGCCTCACCTTACAGGCATTCTTATAAAAGAGTGGGACAGCCCTGAACTTGGCCTTACTGCACAGCAGAAGCGGTGGCTCAAGGTCGTAAGGGAGGAGACCATCGCTGATGTGAAGAGGCTTTCCTCCGAGGTTTCCACGCTTGAAAAACAGGTAGTTGACGGCATAAACTCAGGACTTGAGCCTGATGATCTCTACCCCACGGTAAAGGAGATAGCCAAGCTCAAAACCGAGGCTACCATGGTTCATCTGAAATGCATTTATGACACTCGCAAGATACTGAAACCCGAACAGATGCAGTACCTGCTTGGCTTACGGTCAGCGGGAAATTAAGGGACACCCCCTAAGGAGATACCCATGCTTCAGATAATTCCGTCACCTCATGAAAATGTAGTTGTGGTAAAGGCAGCAGGC
>WFRQ01000152.1 GCA_015486425.1 Deltaproteobacteria bacterium
AGCGCCACCATTAATACCACCGCCTCTTACACTGCCGTAGTAAGCAGGAAGCATGCTGTAGAGTATCTGGCCCAGTATGGGATTGCCGTCAAAAGAGATACTCTGTTCTGAGCCGAAACGGGGTGTGAAACGCTGGATGCCAACTGCAGGAGCAAAGCCATTGAGGTTGTGGTCTTCAGTGTCATCGTCACCCTGTACATAGTAACCGCCAATGTGAACATCAAATTTCTGCGCGGGGATGAAGTCCTTCAGGTCAACCAGCAGGTCCGCGTACATTGCATAGGAATCAATGTTGTAGTCCCTGTTGTCGCCATCAGAGACGAATTCACCGGTTACGTATGCAAATTCAGCAGTCGGGTGGAATATGCTGTAATCACCCTTGTAGTTAAGACCCATGAAATGACGATGAGCCTCACTGTTGATATTAGTGGGAGCCTGGTAGAGCTTACCCATTGCCTGCATGTTATCATCATAGAAGTAGAAACCCTGTACATAGGTACCGAGGTCCTTGAAGTTATAACCAAGAGTGCCCCAGTAGAATGTACGGTCAACATTGGTCTTCTGACTTGCAGCCCCAATTGCATTGGCACCACTTGTGGTCATGTAGCCTGCTTCAGTCTCATCCTTTTTGGTAAAACGTACGGCCCAGTCAAAGCCCTGAGCACAACCAGCAATACCAATATGGGGGTCATCGTCACCGTAAACAAGGCCACCGAACTTTACGTCAGCGCCGCGGACATCCCAGCCGCCTTCCAGCCTTGAGTTGATCCATGGCAGGTTGAATGTGGCTTCGAGACGTTCGATACCAAACTGCTGGCTCTGTTTACCATTTGCAAAGTCTGTACGGTCTGCCGAAGCACGATCCAGTACGGTGTCAGATTCCAGTGCCATATAAACATCCCAGTCCTGGTCATGAGCAAAGCGGAAGAACAGGCGGTTCTCGCCACGGATGTAGCCGTCTTTTACAGCGCCACCAGCCTCGTTGAGGTGTGTCTTGGTGCTTTGACCTCCGCCACCACCGAGCGATGCCATGGCCTTTGCTGCCGTTGTTTCCTGGTCTGAGTTTAAATTACTGCTTACACCAAAGTCCCTGCTGACTTCCTGAGTAGGTACCAGCCTTACCTGGGCACCCATTCTCATTGAAATGCCACCAAGCACCTCGGTCTGAATTGACACACTACCGGGGCCAACGGGCTGGGCCCCACCAAAAGCAAGTCCTGCCACTGTCACAGTGGCGAAAAAACAAGTAATAATTGTCAGAAATTTCTTCATCTTAAGGTATCCCTCCTGTATTTGAGTAACTACTCTGACAAACTTAATTTACACAGCATGAACAAAAAAATCAGTGTCGATATCACCTCCTTGTCTTTAGATTAATTACTCCCTGGTCAGTTTTTTTACCATGCCCTGGGAAAAGACCTCCACTCTTTTCCTGAAGGCATCCTGGACTATTTCAACATCCTGCATGAACTGCTCCATCTCCTGGAATGTAAGCGACTGGTGACCATCACACCAGGCGCTTTCAGGTTCAGGATGGCATTCCACCAGGATCATGTTGGCGCCTGCTATTACTCCCTGAGCAGATACATGGAATATATCCATGAGGCCGTTGGGGGCGTAATCCTTTGTCCCTACCGAATGGCTGGGGTCAATACATACAGGCAGCCTTGTAAGTCTGTGTATCACGGGAACATGGGCAAAGTCAACCAGGTTCCTGTGGGGCGCGCCCATCTGGGATTTTACACCCCTGAGGCAGAATATAATATTCCTGTTGCCGCCACTTGCTATATATTCGCAGGCATTAAGAGACTCTTCTATTGTAAGCCCCATGCCCCTCTTGTAAAGCACCGGCATCTCCTGCTGCATGCCGACCTGCTTGAGAAGTTCAAAATTCTGAGCATTTCTGGTGCCTATCTGCAGTACAACGCCGGTAGGTTTACCTGCCTTATCGAGTTCTTCCTGAATTTCTTCAATATGCTGTTCCCTGAGAACCTCCATGGCAATGGCCTTTATGCCATATTTGCCAGCCAGCTCAAAGACCCATGGAAGACATTCGCGGCCATGTCCCTGAAAATCATAGGGGCTGGTACGCGGCTTGTAGGCGCCCATTCTGGCAGTTGTCAGGCCGATGGACTGAAGAAATTTGAAGGTGGCCTCTACATTGTCCGGGGTATCCACTGCGCAGGGGCCTGCAAACACCTGCAAGCCATCCTGATCAAACCGTATTCCATTATATTCAAACCCTACCGGGACGTAATTGATATCATGCCGTCCAATCTGGCGGTATTTGGTGGATACGCGAACTACCTTCTCAACGCCTTTCATGGCCCCCACTACTTCTTCAGGTATATTGTGGGTGGGGCCTATGAGATGCATTTCTCTTACAGTCCGGGTTTCACCCTCAAACTCTACCAGTTTGAGATTAACTCCGGGGAAATTCTCAAGAAATTCCTTGATTCGTGTTATTTCAGAGCCCTCTGGCTCTACATCGGTATTAAGGATGATAATCATGGTTGAAACTTGACGTCCTCTTCTCTCTCCTCAAAATGCGCAAACAGTAATCCACTATAATTTTATGCTTTTTTACCACTTTACGTCATGTGGGTCAACCGGTATCTACAGGAGACAGGCAGACTTTTGCATAAAAACCTGCTTTGCGCGCAACCTGGTTGTATGAACAGTTGCTCAATATGTGCCCTGCTGCCCCTTAGAAAACATTTCTCTCCCTGTATATATGTTGACTACGGCCATTTTTTAACATAACTTTACTGTTTTTGAGACATGGATTCAGGTGAAAATAACGGAGTTAGAACTGAACCACTGCCCGAAGCGCCCTATATCATGGAAATGGCTCAAAACTGAAAGCTCAGGGCTGTAAGTAAAAAGACCCGACTCAATTCAGGAAAGATTATAACCTGGATTGAGCTATTGATTTTCATGTCATGTACCGCGTAGGTAGAGCAATATGAAAGCTCAATCTATGTGAAACCTTTCAAGGAGTAATTTATGGGTTTGACCGTTACAGAAAAGATAATTGCTGAACACCTTGTGCAGGGTGAAATGGTGCCTGGAAGTGAGATTGCCATCAGGATTGACCAGACCCTCACGCAGGATGCTACAGGCACAATGGCATATCTGGAATTTGAGGCAATAGGCATCCCCAGGGTAAAAACCGAACTTTCCGTAAGTTATGTTGATCATAACCTGGTGCAGTCTGATTTCAGGAATGCCGATGACCACCGCTTTCTCCAGTCAATAGCGGCAAAATTCGGCATACAGTTTTCAAGACCTGGAAACGGCATCTGCCACCAGGTACACCTGGAACGATTTGCAAGGCCCGGCAGGACTTTGCTTGGCTCTGACAGCCACACCCCCACAGCAGGCGGCTGCGGCATGCTGGCAATGGGAGCAGGCGGGCTTGATGTGGCAATGGCCATGGCAGGCGAGCCTTTTTTCCTGAACATGCCCCTTGTGGTAGGTGTAAAACTTACCGGCAGCCTGCAGCCCTGGGTTTCACCAAAGGATGTAATACTGGAGCTTTTGAGGCAGCTTTCCGTGAAGGGTGGAGTTGGCCGGGTGATGGAGTACTTTGGCCCTGGTGTTGAGACACTTTCTGTTACGGACAGGGGCGCCATTGCAAATATCGGCACGGAGCTTGGCGCCACAGGCACGGTCTTTCCTTCGGACCAGGTGACAAAAAAATTCCTTGAAAGTCAGGGACGGGGGGACCACTGGATGGAGCTTGTGGCAGATGAAAATGTCACGTATGCGGATCTCATTGAGATAAACCTTGATGAGCTTGAACCCATGGTGGCATGTCCTTCATCTCCTGATAATGTCAGGAAGGTAAGCGAGGTGGCAGGGAAACCTGTATCCCAGGTGATCATAGGCTCCTGCGCCAACTCCTCGTACAGGGATATAGTGCTTGCCGCCGAGGCCCTGAAGGATCGGGAGATAGACAGGTCAGTCAGCTTTGAAATAAACCCTGGCAGCAGGCAGGTGCTTGAAAATGCCGATGCTGCAGGGGCGCTGAGGCATCTCATTCACTGCGGGGCACGTATCCATCAGTGCGGCTGTCTTGGCTGCATAGGCATGGGACAGGCCCCTGCCACTGATACCATCTCAATGCGGACATTTACCAGGAATTTCCCCGGAAGGAGCGGCACCAAGAATGACCAGGTCTATCTCTGCTCTCCTGAGGTAGCTGTGGCCGCTGCTGTCACAGGTAAAATCACTGACCCGAGGGAGCTTGGAGAGGCCCCCAGAGTGAGTCTGCCTGATCAGTACATTGTAAATGATAATGGAATAATACCGCCTCCGGAAGATGGAGCGGACATTGAGATAATCCGCGGCCCCAATATAAAACCACTGCCTGATTTTGACCCCATGCCTGACGATCTACAGGCTACGGCCCTTCTCAAGGTTGGGGACAATATAAC
>WFRQ01000153.1 GCA_015486425.1 Deltaproteobacteria bacterium
ATATCGGCATGGTAACAGGGCTGATGCCTGTGGTGGGAGTGCCGCTCCCACTGGTAAGTTACGGCGGCTCCTCAGTGCTTACGACAATGATGGGGATTGGCCTGCTGCTTAATGTAAGGGCCAGGCGGTTCATGTTTCACTGAGGAGCTGTTCCAAAAGTAACTTAATTGGCTGCCCCAATGGGAAAAACATGATTCCCTTTGCGTTCTTTGCGTTTCATTTTTTATAACCGCCCGCTTCGCTCAAGACGCAAAGGGCGCAAAGATTTTTTGTCTGTAACAGGAATTAATGCCATATTCCTGCAATTAGCAGATATGCTGAACAGTTACGTTTTTAAAATTCCCTCCGCTGAATAAATATGAAGAAGGTTCGCACTGCGCACCATTTCTGTTTCTGCTACCCCTGTATAAAGTGCTTGAGCCCCCTGGATCTGCTGGGTTTCCTGAGTTTGTTAATAGCCTTGGCCTCGATCTGCCTTATACGCTCCCTTGTCACAGAAAAACTCCTGCCCACCTCTTCAAGGGTATGATCTGACTGTTCACCAATACCGAAACGAAGGCGAAGTATCTTTTCCTCCCGAGGTGTAAGGGTGGATAACGCTATCCTGGTCTGCTCCACCAGGTTGGTATTGGCAGCAGTATCATACGGGGTGGGAGACATGCTGTCCTCGATAAAATCAGACAGGCTGCTCTCCTCATCACTGCCCACAGGGGTCTCCAGGGAAATGGGATCTCCTGCCATCTTGAGTATCTCAGTTACCCGTGGAATGGACATATCAAGTATCTGAGCCAGCTCCTCTGGAGCTGGGTCTCTTCCATTTTCCTGCACAAAATCCTTGGTGGCTTTGTAAACCTTGTTAATGGTCTCTACCATGTGCACGGGAATCCTGATGGTGCGGGACTGGTCTGCAATGGCCCTGGTGATGGCCTGCCTTATCCACCATGTGGCATAGGTGCTGAACTTATAGCCCCTGCGGTATTCGAATTTTTCCACTGCCTTCATCAGACCGATATTTCCCTCCTGAATAAGGTCATTAAGTGGCAGTCCCCTTGAATGGCAATGTTTCTTGGCAATATTCACAACAAGCCTGAGGTTGGCCTGTATAAGGTCATCCCTTGCTGCCTGTGCCCTGGTGGCCTGATCAAAAAAATCGCCAAGATACACAGGAAGTCTGGCAGCAGTGATTCCGCAACGTGCAACAGCCTCTGTGGGACTGAGGGCAACAATTTCAGCAGATCTCGCTGTACATATTTTGACCAGGGAAGAAAGAATCCTCTGATTTACCCTGCCTCTGCATACAGACTGTATGATTTTTTCAGTAAATCCCTGCAGTTTAGCCTGTTCTGAATCTGAAAATTCAGTCGCTCCGGTATTGCTGAGCTGATTCAGAAATTTTTCACGTTCCTCATGGACCGGCAGAATTGCATGAAAAACGGGTGTAAGCGGGTTGTTACGTGCTATAGGGCCGTTGGATTCAACATGTTCCATGCCATCCGAGAGATCATCAAGGCGATGGGACAGATCATCTTCACAGAAACACCCTGAAAACTGCTGCATCAGTTCGCCTGTAACCATGTGAATGGAAAAGGCTGCACGGCACATTGCCTTTTCTGTTTTCTCCAGTTCCATGGCCTTTTCAGACTCCTGCCCCCTGTCATAGAGACTGTTTCTGCCCATGTCACGCAGATAAAGCCTGATGGGATCAACCCCTCCGGCATCATCTTCATTGACTTTGGTAATAGTTATCTTTCGGGAATTAAGCTTTTTTTTCAGTGCGAGTGGTATATCTGCCTGGCGGTAAGGACTGCTCTTTGAAGAACGTAGCGAAGACTTTCTCATGTTTCCCTCTGGCCTTTCCGGCGCCGGTGCGTCCTGCTGCTGAACTGAATGCGTACCGGCTCCCTGGTACTGCTTTAAGATAAACTTTCATGTTGCACCGCCCAGCATGTGCAACACCCCATATCGTGAAAAGTACAAGTGAAAGCTCAATGTATTTTCACGGTAATAGAGCGAGAATAAAAAAGTGAAATACAGGTGCTCAGAGCAACTGCTGAAACTTTTTCAACAGGTCTGATGCATCCGTATTTTCACTTTCGGTCTTAAGACTCTCTAAAACATGCAATCGCAGTGCCTTTTTTTTCCGCTGGCTGCAGTATTGTTTAAAGCCATGGCTGAGATGCTCTGGATTTTCTCCTGGAGGGAAGGCACAGGAGAGTTTCATGGCAAGTGATTTAATCTCCGGCATTGTATCAAGTGCCGCAGCAAGCGTGGAGAGTTCAAGGCGGGATGTCTGACTGAAGACATTGACCATGGCGTCCCAGAGATTTCTCATGGCTTCATGTTCAAGCCACAGATCAACGCCATAATCACAGAATTCCTCCATATATACAGGGTGGGCCAGCAGGAAGCCAAGCAGTTTGGCCTCAGCGCTGTTGAGGTTGGGCGGTTTGGACACACTGCGGTCTTGCAGTTTTTTTTCTGATTGTTTTTGTCTTTTATTACGGGAAGTTGTATTTCCAGGCCTGCCTGAAAGCCTCTCCCAGAGGCTTTCTTCCCGCACCCCTGTCTTCTGGGCAACCCTGGCAGCAAAAAGGGATTTTTTAACAGCATCTTCAACCGGTTCGATCAGGGCAAGCGCATCCTCAACAGTTTTGATTTTGCCCTCGGTGTCCCGCCCATGGAGTTCCAGGCCACGGTCTATTATGAAATCAAGCCCTGTTGGAAGCTGGCTTATGACCTTTTCCCAATTATCCCTGCCCTCTCTGCGTATGAAGGTATCTGGATCATCTTCCTCGGGAAGGGAAAGCACCCTGACGTTAAGACCTGCACTGTAAAAAAACGGCAGGGCCCGGGCTGCAGCCCTCTGGCCTGCGGCATCTCCGTCAAAAACCACTACCCAGTCACGACTCACCCGTTTCAAAAATTTGACATGGTCTGCTGTCAATGCAGTGCCAAGGGTTGCCGCAGCATTATTCACACCGGCCTGAGCCAGGGCAAGCAGGTCCATGTAGCCTTCAACCACAACACCGAAACCGGCCTTTCTTATGGCGCTCTTATTCTGATACAGACCGTAGAGAACGCGGCTCTTGTTGTAAACCGGGGTTTCCGGGGAATTAATATACTTTGGCTGATCCTTTTCGGCGTCACCGGGCAGGATCCGCGCACCAAATGCCACTGTGCTGCCCTGCCAGTCCCGGATGGGAAACATTATCCTGCCCCTGAAACGGTCATAATGCCCGCTGCCACCCTTTCTCTGGAGCACAAGGCCTGCGGTCTCGGCAAGGGATATCTTTATGCCCTTTTCCTTCAGGTGGTTAACAAGACCATCCCACCTGTCAGGGGCCCATCCAAGCCTGAATGCCTTGATGATGGAACTGTTCATGCCCCTCTCTTCAAGGTATGACCTTGCCCTCTGCGCATCCCGTGATGAATCGAGACTGGCACTGAAAAAATCCGCTGCTGTTTCGTTAACATGAATCAGCTCGTCCTTGAGTTCCAGTTTCTTTCGCTGAACCGGAGAAAGAGGACGTTCAGGTATTGAGATGCCGTAGCGCGATGCCAGGGCCCTGACAGCCTCCACAAAGCTCATGCCCTGGATTTTCATGAGGAATTTTATGGCATTGCCACCCTCTCCGCATCCAAAACAGTAAAATATCTGCTTATCCTCATTTACCGAGAAGGAGGGATCCTTGTCAGGGTGGAATGGACAGAGACCTACCCAGTTACGCCCCCTTTTTTTAAGAGGCACGAATTCATTCACCACCTGCCGGATGCTGGCAGCCTCTTTAACTGCCTGCAGTATGTCTTCAGGTATGTACATTAATCCGAGATGAAAAAGATATAAGGCCTGAAGTACCCTTAGACCTTATACGCTATTTATTTGCGCCAAGTTTCCGGATTGACTCCGGCAGCCTTGTAAGTCTGCCATCAGGGTTTACAGCGGCATGAACAGTAAAGCCCTGTGCTACCAGGCTGCCGCGGTCCTGGTGCATTATGCGATAGTTGAACCGTATTGAAACCTTTGTAATCTTTTCAATAGCCGTCTGTATCTCAAGCAGTTCATCGTATCGGGCAGAAGACTTGTAACGGCAGTATGCCTCTGTTACCGGAAGTATCAGGCCCTGCTCCTCCAGACCGGCGTACGACATTCCACAAAGATCACGCAGGTATTCAGTACGCCCGGCCTCAAAAAGCCGCATATAAGTGCCGTAATAGACCACTCCGGCCTTGTCCGTATCACCGTAAAGAACGCGGTAAGGCAGGGAATGCACCGGCTCCCTGAGTTCTATGAGCAATCCCTGCGCCATTACTGCTGTTGTTGTTGCTGCTGTTGCAGTAACAGTTGCTTCTTCTTCTTTGGATCAAGCTCAACATAGCGTGGTTCCGCGCCTATGAGCCTTGTCATTATTGTGTAGCCGTCATCAAGTAACAGAGGGCTCTTCTTTGCGGCAGTTTCATTCCATGCCGCATCAGGGTTGTCCACAGGATTCATGCTGTCATATATTACAAAGGGGACAGGCCCTGCCGAATGGGTCCTTATGCTCACAGGAGTGTAATGGTCTGTTGCCACCAGAATCCTGTAAGCTCCGCCCATTTCTCGCAGACCGTCTGTAACAGGACCGACAACCTCGCGGTCAAATTTTTCAATAGCCTTGATTTTTTCCTTCAGACTTCCCATATGGCCTGCTTCATCAGGGGCTTCAACATGCACCACCACTATGTCCTTGGTCTCAAGTTCCCTGAGTGCCGCATCAGCCTTGCCGCGGTAATTGGTGTCAAGGTATCCTGTGGCGCCAGGCACGTTTACCACCTCAAGACCTGCCCAAACACCAAGGCCCCGGATCAGGTCCACTGCCGCAATGACAGACCCTTCGATATCCCATTGCTGAGTAAGAGTTGCCACCACAGGCCTTCTGCCCTCGCCCCATGGCCACAGCGCATTGGCCGGATTCAGGCCCTTTTCGCGGCGCTTGTCATTTATTGGATGCCGATGGAAAAATGTTATGGCCCTGGTGAGTATTTCATAGAGCAGGGGCTCATCTTCGTAAATATGCCATGCCTCGGTTACATCCTTGCCGGTAAAATCATGGGGCGGAACCGTGGCAAGTCCCTCAGGGCCGCCGCGCCAGAGGAGCAGATGCCTGTAGCTGACTCCTGGAATAAGCTCAAACGATCTGCTTGCCACAAGCGGCGCCAGGTCCTCAATAAGGGCCGTGGCCTCTGCGTTACTGATATGGCCGGCGCTGTAGTCCTCCATGTAAACACGACCCTCTCGAAAGGAGAGCGTTACCAGGTTGCACCTGAAGGCTACGTCCTCCGGGTTCATTTTAACGCCCATTGCCGCTGCCTCAAGAGGCCCTCTGCCAGTGTAATACTTCTTAGGGTCATAACCGAGAAGAGACATGTTTGCCACGTCACTTCCCGGGGGGTAACCGCCTGGTATGGTACGAACCCTGCCGAATTCACCCATTCGAGCAAGCCGGTCCATTGCCGGTGTCCTTGCCACCTCAAGAGGTGTCTTTCCGTCAAGCTCATCACATGGCAGATCAGCCATGCCGTCTCCTATGAGTACAACATACTTGGAGCTTGGAAGTTCCATCTTTTCATGTTCAATGTCTTTTGACTCGTCTTTCAACTTTTCCTGAGCCGTTTTCTTCTCTGCATTCATAAGCGCTTACTCCCTGATTTAAAAGGGCAGGGTAATTGTTCAGTCAAAGTAAAAAATTGTTGCACCTGACCAATTCAGATGCAGTTATTTAATAACAGGCCCTAAAGTGCGTCCAATTCCTCTATACGTATAATCATTGTTCTGTCCAGCACCACATCCATATTGTCAATTTGTTCAAGTGCCCTTGTGACATCAGCCTCATGCGCCTCGTGGGTAAGCATGACAATGGGCACCGGCCCCTCTTCATCCCCCCTGCCCTTCTGCACACAGGAGTTAATGCTGATGTTGTTGTCGCCGAGAATACCGGCAATGCTGGCAAGAACACCAGGCCTGTCCTTTACGGAAAACCTGAAATAGTAACAGCCTGACAGGTCATCCATGGGCATGAACCGGGGAGGCTCCAGCATATCCACCGGGATACCGAAAGAAGGCACCCTGCCTACGGAACCCCTTGATATGTCTCTTGCAATATCCACCACATCTGCCACAACAGCGCTGCCAGTGGGCATCTGCCCTGCTCCCATGCCGTACAACATCACCTTTCCAACAGAATCCCCCACAAGATAGCAGGCATTGTAAGCACCTCCTACCTGGGCAAGAAGGTGACGCTCAGGCACCATGGTGGGATGTATGCGAAGGTCCAGCCCCTGCTCATGTTTTCTGCCAATGGCAAGCAGCTTGATATTGTAGCCAAACTCCCTGGCAAAGGCGATATCAAGGGGCGAAAGGCGTGAAATCCCCTCGGTATAGATATCATCCAGTTGAACAGGAGAGCCGAATGCCAGGGTTGACATGATTGCCAGTTTATGAGCAGTATCTATACCCTCAATATCGTATGTAGGATCAGCCTCTGCATATCCTTTCTGCTGGGCCTCTGACAGCACATCATCAAAGGGTATCCCCTCTTCAGTCATGCGGGTAAGTATATAATTGGCAGTCCCGTTCAGTATGCCAAGCACAGTCTGAATATTGTTTGCCACCAGGCCTTCCCGCACTGCCTTGATAACCGGAATGCCTCCTGCAACGCTGGCCTCAAACCCTATCTCCACAACGTTTTCGGATGCGGCTCTGAATATCTCGTGACCATGAACAGCAAGCAGGGCCTTGTTGGCCGTTACCACATGCTTGCCCCTTTTGATTGCATCAAGCACAAAGGTGCGCGCAGGCTCAAGCCCTCCGATAAGCTCGATGAGGATATGAACCTCCGGATCGTCCATGACCATGCCGAGATCGTCAGTAAGAATGCCTTCCGGCACTGGAAACCCTCTGTCACTCTCTAAGTCCTTGTCGCATATCCACTTGAGACGAACAGGGCAGCCTGCCCTTTTTTCAAGGAGTTCCACCTGCTCTATCAGTATTTTTGCTGTCCCGCTCCCTACTGTTCCAAAGCCCAGCAGGGCTGCATTAATCTGTTTACTCATGTTTGAGATTAACTCCTGTTTCAAATCTGTATATAATTATTGTGCCGGGTGCATTCCCTGTTTGTCTCGCCTTTTCTATTATTGTGGCGGCTGTGTGGCTTTTTGAGACTTGTTCTGCGAGAAAACCTGCATATAACGTTCGTAACACCTCATGACAGTTTCAGAATCAGTCTCAAAAAGTTACATAGCCGCAGCACGTTATGATATTGGAACAAACAGGGAATGCTCCCATTGTGCCTGTTCAACACCAGTGAGGGGCACATACCCAGGATATTTTCATAATAAAATTCTAATCATAATGCGTAAACTGCAAACCGTAAATATGCAGTTATGCTGTTTGTACTGACTCAGGCGTGCAGCTCAAGTCAGGCATTCATATTGCCGATTGCACTATTATGAACCCTATTCGCTGCATGAAATCCAGAGGGCCCGGGGTCAAGGCAATATGTTTCGCCCTGATATGGCTGGTGTTTATAACCGTTCTGCATCACTGGAAAGAGACGGATTTTTCAGGCACCCATAACGCCGATACCCGGTTCAGGGTTGGATTCCTCCCCATTACATGCCACCTGATATGCCCGGTAACAGAGGCTCGATTAAAGAACAGCCACAGCGCATTTCAGACAGTAAAATTTTCTTCGTGGCCAGACATGATAGATGCCGTGCGGGGAGGGGAAATCGACGTGGCATTTATACTGGCCCCTATTGCCATCGCGCTTCGGGAACAGGGTGTGCCGGTAAAAATAGTACTGCTTGGGCACAGAGACGGGACTGCTCTGGTGGTTGGCCGCAATTCCGGCATAACACAGATATCGCAGCTTCAGGGGCGGCGTATCGGCATTCCCATACGTTTCAGCACCCAGAACCTGGAGCTTCTAAAACTTACGGCAGAGGCTGGAATAGATGCAAGGTCCATGGAAATCCTTGAAATCCCTCCTCCTGATATGCCCGCAGCCCTCGATTCCGGCGGCATTGACTCCTACATAGTGGGTGAGCCGTACGCAGCGCAGGCAGAGCTTGCAGGCACAGGCAGAATACTTGCGCAGATGAGGGATGCGGCACCTGGATTTATCTCAAGCGTGGTAATTGTGCGTGAGCCGGTGATGAAAAAAAATCATGACAGAATAAGCAGGCTGATAAGAGAATTTGCCGCAAGCGCAAAATGGATAGAGAGCCACAGGCATCTTGCGGCAAAGACCGGGGCAGAGGCGTATGGACTTCCAGAAAGGCTGCTTGACTATGTCCTGACATCATCCACAGACAGGGTTTCATATAAGCATCTGATTCCCACTCCTGATGAAATAGGCTCAATAGCCAGGGACATGGTTCAGTGGCACTTGCTGCCGCATACACCCTCAGGCAGGGAGATGATTGATCTGTCATGGCAGTAAGGCGCACTGACTCCATAACATCCTTTGTGATAATTATCTCGATATGGGAAATTACCGTTCGTTTTTTCCATATATCGCCGTTCAAATTCCCCGGCCCCGGCGAGGTGGGAGTTGCGCTATGGGAACTCGGGGCTTCAGGGGCGCTGTTTGATCATATGGTGGCAAGCCTGTACCGGGTCACCTGGGGATATTACCTTGCTGTTGCCACGGCTGTACCAATGGGCCTTCTGCTTGGAAGCTGGTATGGGGCAAGGAAAATTTTCAACCCTTTAATACAGTTCCTGCGGCCCATATCTCCACTTGCCTGGATTCCCGTGGCCCTGATCTGGTTCGGCATAGGTGACAGGCCCGCAATTTTTCTCATATTTTTATCCGCATTCTTCCCAATGGTTGTATTCACAATGAGCGGAGTTCAGGGCGTGAGGCGCACATATCTCAGGGTGGCTGATAATTTCGGGCTTACCGGCATGGAGCGCTATCTCAAGGTGGTACTTCCTGCGGCCATGCCGGAGATTGTGGTTGGTCTTCGCATAACTCTCGGGACCGCTTGGCTGGTAATTGTGGCAGCCGAGATGATAGCTGTAAAATCCGGCCTTGGATATCTCATTGTGGATGCCAGGAATGCCCTGCGCATGGACAGGGTAATTGCAGGTATGATCGTAATAGGCATAATCGGGCTCTGTCTGGACTGGCTCATCAGGCAGCTTGAAAATATTCCATACGTGCAGTGGAGCAGGAGACGGAGATGAACAAGGTTGAGGTACGAAATCTCACCAAGAGCTTTGTTGAACGCCGGATGAAGGCACGTTCTCCCAAAAGCTGTAACTATCATGAAAAATGCGAGGTACTTGCAGGCATTGACTTCACGGTGAAATCCGGGAGTTTCACCTGTTTTCTCGGGCCGTCAGGCTGCGGCAAATCCACTCTCCTCCAGATAATCGCAGGATTTCAGAAGACGGACAAGGGCAGGGTGCTGATTGACGGGAGAGAAGTGAGCGGCGCAAGCTCAAGACACATATTCGTATTTCAGGAAGACGGCCTTCTCCCCTGGCTTACTGCAAGGCAGAATGTGGCCATCGGTGCCCGTCATATAAGTGACAGAAGGGAGCGCGCCTCAGAGGAACAGGACTACATTGAAATGGTTGGGCTTCAGGGGTTTGAAGATCACTATCCCCATGAACTCTCAGGAGGCATGAGGCGCCGTGCCGAGGTGGCAAGGGCACTCATCACCAACCCTGAAATCCTGTACATGGATGAACCATTCGGGGCACTGGACTTTGTAACACGGCTGCAGATGCGTGAGGAGATGCTCAATGTCCACGCCATGTTTGACTCCACTATCCTGTTCATTACCCATGACATTGATGAGGCCATGCAGCTTGGCGATCAGATAATTGTAATGTCAGAACGCCCCTCAAGGGTCAAGGCTGACATAAGGCTTGACCACCCGCATCCAAGGGACCTTTCCAAGGGTGAACTTGCGGCTCTGAGAAAAGAAATATATTTCCTCATGGGTCTGCATGCCGCACTGTGAGTCATTTTTGTATCTGCTCAGGGGGTACCGCATCTGCTGCGTTGTCGGGGGCTCGAAGTACGGGAAGTACGACTTCGTCCCCTCCGCCTTGCACCTGCAGCACCCTCTGAACAGATACGTGTCAAGAGATTGCCCAAAAATAACTTGGCGATTTAGCATATCATCTTCAGGCCAGCCTTACATAGATATGTGCGCGCCACCAGACAGGTTATTTTTATACAGCCCCTTAGAATTATCCCTGTCTTTTCATTTTTCAGCTTGACACATAAATTTTAAAGTTGATAATGAATATAAATTCAATTAAATAAAATTGTTAGGATTTTATTTATCTGCAAAGCTGTTTCGCTGCCCTGGGGAGGGCGATACAGGAGGAATGTGAAACAGCAGCAACCATTGTAATAAAAAAAGCTGTATAACTTTCATCAGCGATATCTCAGCTTAAATCTAACCTGAGTTGAGCGTTTCAGGTCCAAGACTTTTGAGGAATTAAAGACCTGCAGGCACAACGGGTCTGCTGCCATGATATACGCTGTGAAAAAAGGGAGGGTGTCATGTGTAATAGCTCAAGATGGTTTGTAATTTCTGCTTTTCTGCTGCTCACAGTGGCGTTCTGTGCCACAGAGGCTTTTTCCGCAGGCTTCCAACTGTTTAATGAACTTTCAGCAAAGGCAATGGGTAACAGTGCGGCCATGTCTGCACGGTATGACGCGGCTGAGCTTGCGTGGTTCAACCCGGCAGGGGCTGCAATGATGGACAGAGCGCAGGTAACAGGCGGTGGCGCGCTGATATTCCCGTCCATGAAGTTAGACATGGGGGATGACGAACCCAACATGAAACACATCGCCTACCCGGTTCCATACCTTTACGGGGCTATGCCTCTGCCCGGCAACCTTGGGGTTTCACTCTCTGTAAATTCACCTTACGGGCTTACCACCGAATGGGATAATGACTGGACAGGTAAGTATTATGCACATTACACAAATCTCTCCACAGTATTCATAACACCGGCTGTTTCCTGGCGCATGCTTGACTGGCTGTCTGTTTCTGCAGGTGTACAGTTTGCCTACGCAGAAGCAGAAATGAGAAAACCGATTGGTGTGACCCATCCTGTATTGGGATATCTTGGCGACGTGTACACAAAGATTGAAGGCCATGACTGGGGACAGGGTTTTATATTATCGGCAATGGCCACGCCTTTTGATGACTGGAATTTCGGCATATCTTATCATTCTTATGTGCATTTCAAGATTAACGGCCATGCCGAGTATCAGATTCCTTCTGTACCGCCTCCTCTGTCCGGGATGTTACAGGGAGCTTTCCCAAGGTCAACAGTGGCTCTGCCGCTTGATCTTCCGCCAACACTGGCGTTTGCCGCATCAACCACCATGCTCA
>WFRQ01000154.1 GCA_015486425.1 Deltaproteobacteria bacterium
ACCTTTATCCCGCAGCTTCCTGCAGATACTGCCTGGATCATCGCAGCACTGGGCATGCTCGGCACCACCATCTCCCCTTACCTGATGTTCTGGCAGGCCTCTGAGGAGAAGGAGGAGAAAAAGAGCATCGTCCAGGCTGGCGAGGTGGGCTTCGATACTGTTACAGGGATGATCTGGTCCAATCTCCTGGCTTACGCAATGATTATTACAGGCGCTGCTGTTCTTTATGGTGCCAGTCACGACCTGCAGGACGTAAATGCTCTTGCAAATACTCTGCGTCCTGTTGCAGGGCAATACGCCTTCTCCCTATTCGCCCTTGGAATCATCGTTTCCGGGCTTCTGGCAGTCCCTGTCCTGGCAGGATCGACTGCCTATGCAGTAGCCGATACCTTCGGCTGGCGGGAAGGTATGGACAACAAAATCAGCGATGCCAAGGGCTTTTATATCGTTTTTGTGGGAGCAATGCTCGTGGGAGCAGCTATAGATATGAGTCCCAGGATCAGCGTAGTAGATGCCCTTTACTATTCCCAGGTGTTAGACGGAATGCTTATTCCCGTTCTCATCGGCATCATGTTAATGCTCTCCAATAACCGGGCAGCCATGGGCGACTTTTCTGCTTCGCGATTTGAAAATGTCTTTTCGTCATTTGCCCTGCTTGTGACCCTGGGGCTTACAGGGGTGATGCTGTTTAAGTGGCTGATCTGAAATGCTTAAGAGATGAATAAACTACAACATGACACCACAATGCTCCTGTCCGGCAATTTTTTGCATTCTATAAAAAATGGAAAGATTATCTGACACCTCTTCAGTTATCCTGAACACATACTTTTGAGTCATGGTTACAGTGCCCTTTTTATCTGGGTAATCTAAGGTGGACCCCATTGTCAAGACACAAAATAGGTCAAATTAAGAGAGAATTTCTCCCCTGTTTTCGAACACGATAATGGTCATAAGTATAATAATATCCCTACTTCTTTATAGGTTTTTATAGATAGTCTTTGAACCCGAGGTAAGGGTTGGCGTCCTCTCACCGTCGGCACCCTCAGGTGCTACATGGTAAGGGGAATCTGTCAAGGTTGCGGAACGAAGTGGAGCACCCGTAGGGCTTGGCCTTGACTGATTGCCCGTCCATGTTACTGCATACACCGTTGGTATACCTCAACCGGGGTTTTTTGTTTGAGCCCCGCATGAGGACGCTCGGTGTTATAAAAATCAAAATATACTTCAAGAGATTCTCTAAGTGCCTGAACCGATGGATATTCCTTGGGATAGATTTCTTCATACTTTACGCTGCGCCACAGCCTTTCTATGAAAATATTATCCATTGCCCTTCCTCTTCCATCCATGCTTATCTGCACCTGGGCATCCTTCAGGGTATCTGTAAATTCAGTGCTGGTGAACTGAGACCCCTGATCAGTATTGAAAATCTCAGGACTGCCATACCGCCGTAAAGCACTTCCCAGGGCTGATATACAAAATTCACTCTCCATGGTTACAGATACTTCCCATGATAGTATATATCTGCTGTACCAGTCCATAATGGCAGTCAAGTATACATAACCTCCAGGCAGCGGTATGTAGGTGATATCCGAACTCCATACCTGATCCGGACAGATTATTTTCAAATTGCGTAGCAGATAGGGATAAATCTTGTGCTCTGGATGAGGATGGCTCGAATAGGGCTTGGGTGCTATGGATTGAATCCCCATTTTCCGCATCAGCCTTTGTACCCTTTTGCGGTTCACCCTATGCCCCTGTTTCCTGAGCCAGACACATAGCTTCCTGCTGCCATAAAAAGGATGCCTGGTATATTCTTCATCCAGAAGCTGCATGAGCATCAGGTTTTCTTTTGTTTCCACCTGCATCCTGCGATTTCTGTAATAACTGGCTCTCGGCAGACCGATCAGTTCACATTGCCGTTTCACACTGATTTCTGAATGCCTAGAATCAATGCAGAGCCGTTTCTGTGCAATATCTACAAAAGATGACCTGTGCTTTTTTTTAACCAGTCCAGCTCAACCTGCAATTTCCCAATCTGCTGATAAAGACGGTCTTTTTCAGCCTCCATTTCTTTTGAGCTTCTCTTGGTTCTGCTGCTAAAAATATCAACTATGGATTCAATGGCCTGCTTTTTCCACCTGTTTACCATGCTGGGATGGACGCCGAATTCAGAGGCTATCTCATTTACTGTCTTGTGGCCTTTAATGGCAGCTACTGCCACCTTGGATTTCAATTCCTTGCTGTACTTTTTTCTCTTCATACTACCCCTCTCAGACAGTGCAAATTCTACCTTAGCACACTGTCTCATTTTCGGGGTCCACTATAGGATATACTGGAATATTTCTCCCTTGCCGTTGGTGTTTTCACAGTTTCATCCGGGAACTGTGAAAGAAAAAATCCTGTAAACCCTGTTTATCCTGTCTAAAAAAAGCATTTAAGCTGACTGCTCCTTGGTAATATGAAAACGAGCCCGAATTGCCCGGTTTTGACGTTAATATAGTTGCAAAAACCAGACATGGTCATTATAATGACCATATAATCTTTTTTGGAGGTATAGCATGCTTGATTTACAGGACTATGTTCCGGTCACCAAGGCGAAGAGTCAGCTCCTGGATCTCGTCAG
>WFRQ01000155.1 GCA_015486425.1 Deltaproteobacteria bacterium
ATATGGGGGTTCCGATGACAAAGGAGATGCGGTGAAGACGGCAATCCCGAAGGGTTTCAAAATTGGAAAGCTATGATCGATGTAACTCCTTTTAATTTATAGAAAAAATAATTTTCAACATTTTGAAACGCTCAATTTAGATTAAAATTTTCTCCCTGTCAGCCTCTCATAAGCCTCTACATATCTTGCCCTTGTCTTATCTATGATCTCCTCTGGAAGTTCAGGCCCGGGTGCCTTCTTGTCCCAGTCAAGTGTCTCTAAGTAGTCACGCACGAACTGTTTGTCAAAGCTTGGCTGGGGTCTTCCTGGCTCATAACTGTCAGCAGGCCAGAATCTTGAGGAATCAGGAGTCAGTACCTCGTCAATCAGGATAAGATTATCCTTATAAATGCCCATCTCAAATTTTGTATCGGCAATTATTACGCCGCGCTCAAGTGCGTATTCCGCAGCAGTATTGTACAGCCTGAGGCTGATGTCCCTTGCCTCTGCTGCCGTGTCTTCTCCTATGCTCCCTGATGCAGCCTGAAAACTTATATTTTCGTCATGTTCTCCCACATCTGCCTTGGTTGACGGAGTAAAAATGGCCTCAGGCAGTTTGTCTGACTCCTTGAGACCTTCAGGCAGGGTGATGCCGCATACTTGACCGGTTTTCTGATAATCCTTCCAGCCCGAACCTGTAATGTAGCCCCTGACAATGCACTCAATGGGAAGCGGGGTTGCCTTTCTGCACAGCATGCTTCTTGCTTCAAGCTGATCTGCAAAGGGCTGCAGAACAGAAGGAAAATCTTTAACATCCCCTGCGATAATGTGGTTTGGCACAATGTCTGACAGCATGTCAAACCAGAACAGAGAAATCTGAGTGAGAATTTTTCCCTTGTCAGGGACAGGGTTGGGCAGTACCACGTCAAAGGCAGAGATGCGGTCTGTGGCCACTATAAGAAGCATGTCATCCACTTCATAGATATCCCTGACCTTGCCGCGATGCAGCAGCTTTATGCCTTTCAGATCAGTTTCAGTTATTATCATCTGCTATATTTTCTCCTTCGTATCTGCTCATGGGGTACCGCATCTGCTGCGTAGTCGGGGACTCGAAGTACGGGAAGTACGCCTTCGCCCCCTCCGCCTTGCATCTGCAGCACCCCCTGAGCAGATACGTGTCAATAAAATATTGTTGTGTGAAAAGCGACTTTCCGTTATGGGCATTCATTCTGGAGTGGGGTGAGTAGTTACTCTCCTTCTATATATTTATACCTGATTTGAGCGATTGTTCGGATTTGCTGCATATCCGCGAAAGAGGAATTCCCATTATAGTCGGCTAATGATCTTAACACGATATCATCCATGTTATTTTTCCATACCCCCTAAATCAGGGAAAGTGCGGACCTTATACCAATAATCAGCGAACCCGCTACAGAGGCCAGCAGCAGCGGGTTCCTGCGCGGCACTCCATGCTCCAGGGCCGTTTCAATAGAGTACGACAAAACCACAACGCTTGAAAGGGCTGGCAGTGATAATGATACCTGCGGTGACGGCATTATTGAAAAAGTAAGGGCCACCAGGAAGATCAGCAGGTCAAGAGGCGTAAGCTGAAAACTTTTCTTATGAGAAAATTTCATATAAAAAATTACGCAGCATGCCAGTGCTGACAGCATTATAATATACCACAATGGCATGCCATAGTAAGTGTGAGCCTCGTTTGTTAAATCCAGCGTTGCCATGGTGACTGTGATGGCAACCAGATATATCCCTACTCTTGATACTACCGCAAACCATTTGCCAGGGCTGAAATAGCATATCAGGATTGCCACAGGTACTATCAGAAGGATGATCCCTGTTAAATCAAACTGATATGCAGTGGTTAGTGGAATGATGATAAAATAGGCTGACAGAATCACAACGGATACATAAACAGGCAGGTTTACCAGCATGGTCTCTGAGTATTTACCGAATATGGATTTTATGCGTTTTTCAAGGGTCCATTTGCGCTGTATGTGTACCCCCCGTTTTTCTGCAAGCTTCAGCCCTGCAGCAATGAGGATACCTGCTGTTAGGAATACACCTGTAATGGTAGAGGCAGGATAGAACAGCAGGTAAAAGGCAGCAAGTGTAAACCCTGCCTGAATAGCATAGATGGTCATTACGGCCTCCTTGTGGGAGAGGCCTATCTGCATGAGCCTGAAGTGAATATGCCGTCTGTCCGGCAGGAATACCGGTGAGCCTGCCAGCAGGCGCTCTGCCATGACGCACACTGTATCAATAATGGGTACTCCGAGTACAAGCAGCAGTATGGCAGGAGAGACTGCGGTATGCGAGGACTGTGTACACATTACACCGAATACAGCAGCAGAGAAGCCAAGGAAATAGCTGCCCGCATCCCCCATGAATATTGTAGCAGGATGGGTGTTGAATCGAAGAAAACCCCATATGGACCCGAGTATTGCAGCAAGGGGAATTATCAGGTTGCCAAGGCCCAGCATGTGAGCCAGCACAGTCAGAATACCGAAGATAAAAATGCACAGGCCTGCGGCCAGACCATCAAGTCCGTCACTGAGGTTTATGGCATTTGTTACGCCAAGGATGAAAAAAAAGGTCAGTGGAATAGAGGTGTACAGCGGGATCAGAATCTCGGTTCCCGCCCAGAAGCCAAGGGTCTTTATCTGAACGTTGCCATATACGACAACTATAAGGGCTGCTGCTGCCTGAACCAGGAGTTTCTTGTGCCAGCGGACTGTTACAAGGTCATCAACAAGGCCCATGAGGCCAAGAGCGCCAATGCCGAGCAATACTGATTTAAAGGTGGTATCCAGATCAATCCAGATAAATGTGGGCAGCGAGGCGCCTGCCGCCATGGCAACGCCACCAAGCCTTGGTACAGGTTTGTTGTGCATCTTCCTGCCGCCGGGTTTGTCATAAAGGTTGTATCGCTTGGCAACCTTCAGGAGCAGATTAATGAACACTATGGTGCTGAAAAGCGCCAGGAAGAAAGCGATAAATGGTTGAATGATCATTGTATTAATGAATATGTCGGATGGATATGTATTTTCTGGATTTTTATGTTGCTC
>WFRQ01000156.1 GCA_015486425.1 Deltaproteobacteria bacterium
AGCAGTAGGCAGTATGTTACCAGTTCTCAAGGGACCGGCAGAACCGGTCCCTTTTTTTATCGTGAAAAGGCGGTATTTATTCAGCGCGGAACACTGAACAGTTAAATTATACCATTCACGTACATTAGGGGCTGGCCCCTTAAGCCCAAACTCTCAATCCAGCAATCATAGACCTTCGAATAAAATTTTTCCTTGCCTGCCACAACAGTCATAACCACTCATCTGAATGCGGATTTTGATGGATTCGCATCTGCTGTTGCTGCCTCCCTGCTTTACCCCGGAGCGGTTCTGGTGCTGCCGGGCTCCATGGAACGCCCGCTCAGGGAGTTTGTCCGCAACTTTCCTGACACACACCTGCCCCTGAAAAAATTCAAGGAAATTAATCCCCAGGAGGTAAGGAGACTGGTGGTGGTGGACACCTGCCAGCGAGGCCGCATTGGAAATCTTGCCAGCCTGCTTGATAAGGACGGGGTTGAGGTGATCATATATGACCATCACAACCCTGATGAAGATGACTGCATAAAGGCTGCGCCAGGCAAGGGTTTTTTCAGTGGCGCAGGGGCCAATGCCACATTCATGACAGGGCTTTTAAGAGAAAAGGGAATCCCTGTCTCTCCACGATATGCCACGCTTTTCCTCATTGCCATTCATGAAGATACCGGCTCTTTCACCTACTCATCCACCATGCCGGAGGACATGGAAGCCGGTGCCTGGCTCCTTGAACAGGGTGCTGATCTTGAACAGGTGGCCAGGGTAATCAACAGCCGGATAACACCTGAACATGTTTCCCTTCTAAATGACCTTCTGGAAACCACAGCGGTTTACAATATTGGCGGCACAGAGGTTGCCATTGCCAAGACTTCGTCTGCAGGCTATGTGGAGGATTTTTCTGTCCTTGCCCATGAACTCATGGACATCAGGCACTTTCCCGCGCTTTTTGTGATTGTGCTCATGGCAGATCAGGTGCTGATCGTGGGCAGAAGCCGGACTCACAAAGTTGATACAGGCGCTATTCTTAAAGCACTTGGAGGCGGCGGACACGCCATGGCAGCTTCGGCCACACTTAAGGGCGTGACGCTTTCAGAGGCTGAAAACCAATTAGTGGCAAGGCTTGAGAATGCTCTGGGACATGAACCCAGGGTCAAGGATATAATGTCAAGCCCTGTTATATATGCGGCTCCCGGCGCGCCCCTTTATGAAGTGCATGACACCATAAACCGTTATGGCATCTCAGGGATCCCCATTGTTGAACACGGTCGCATGGTGGGCCTAATTTCAAGAAGCACGGTGGAAAAGGCCATATATCATGGTCTGGCACGCCTTCCGGTGGACGAGTACATGAGTACGGACTTCCATGTGGTGGCCCCTGATGCAGGGGTATCAGAGGTGCAGGATGTCATGGTAGCCCTGAATCAGCGTTTTGTGCCGGTGGTGGATAAGGGCAGGCTGGTGGGTGTAGTGACCCGTACTGACCTCCTGAGAATGCTTTCCGAAACCCCCTCACGCCATATAGAGCCTGTTGAGGTAAAGGGAAGAACAAGGGATATTTCAGCACTTCTAAGGCAGAAACTTTCACCAAAGGTACTGGAAATTTTCAAAACAGCAGGCGAGGTTGCGGCACGCATGAACGCGCGCGTCTATGTGGTGGGCGGTTTTGTAAGGGACCTGCTCCTCAGAGTGCCCAACCTGGACATAGACCTTGTGGTTGAGGGGGATGGGATAGCATTTGCAAGGGAGTTTGCCAGGCAATTCGGTGCACGTGTCAAGGAGCATAAAAAATTCCAGACCGCAGTTGTGATATTTCCCCATGATTTCCGCGTGGACTCTGACATGGAACCCCCTTTCAAGGTGGATGTGGCAACAGCACGCTGGGAATATTATGAATACCCTGCGGCAATGCCAACCGTGGCCCTTTCTTCAATAAAACTGGACCTGTTCAGGCGGGATTTCACAATCAACACGCTGGCTGTGCGGCTTGACCCGGACGGTTTCGGCACCCTTATAGATTTCTTTGGCGGTCAGCGTGACATCAGGGACGGTATTATCCGGGTACTGCACAGCCTGAGCTTCATTGAAGACCCGACACGTGTTTTCAGGGCAGTCCGTTTTGAGCAGAGGTATGGCTTTAAGATCGGAAAGCACACGCTCAACCTCATCAGGAACGCGGTAAATCTCAATATCTTCAAAAGGCTTTCAGGAAGACGGCTGGAGCGTGAGCTGAGGCTTATCCTCAGGGAACAGGACCCGAGACCAGCCATAGAGCGCTGCGGAGAGCTTGACATACTGAAGTTCATACACCCGGAGCTGAGGCTTGATGAGGCACAGAGGCGGCTTATTGATGCCACCTATGACGTTCTGGCCTGGTACAGGCTGCTGTACAGGCCGGAGCCGGTTCGTCAGTGGATGCTCTATCTGCTTGCTCTTTTAACCGGGCTTGACAGGGATGAATATGTTCAGTGCATAAAGCGCCTCGGCTATTCAGAGGCCATGCGCCGTATCCTTGCAGGTCAGCTTGAAAGGGGAAGAAAGGCGCTCTCAGAACTGGAATATGACCCTGAAATTACTCCAGGAAGGGTATGCATGCTCCTCAAGGGGATTGCCATGGAGATATGCCTGCATCTTATGGCAGTGAGCCAGGACAAGGGGCATTCAACAGCAGGACACTGGATATCGAGATACATCACAACACTTCAGGATGTGAAGATAGAAATTACAGGTGATGACCTGCTGGAAATGGGCATCAGACCAGGGCCTGTTTACAGGAAAATTTTTGCAGAGGTGCTCAGGGCAAAGCTGGACGGAGATGTATCAAACAGGGATGAAGAGCTGGAACTCGCAGCCCGTATTGCCGGCAAAGGGACTGTCCAAAAATAACTTCCCTATTTTCTGTCTTCTCATGCAGGGTGCGCACCCTACTCCATATCAATATCAGGGCCGTTCATCTGGACCCGATATCATCCAACGCTACGGCTCAGGGGCGGCAAACATGCGGAGCACCCAACTTTGAATTACTACCGAACTTTATGCGGAGCATGGCCTTCGAATAATCGCCGCGCTGTTTGCCGTCCCTTACAGCCGATCATTAGCCTTTTGATTTGCCGCATTTTAAGAGCAGATATTTGCCTGCCTCATCAATTAATGGGAACAGGTAACCTTGATTCCCTGTTCCATTTACGTTTAATGGCTTATGAGCCCCTTGCCGTTTTAAAATTTCCTGAAATTCCTCTACAATGTCAGGAAGGTAGATAGGTTTTAATAAGTCAGTGTATGAGACGTCAATTTTAAGACCATTAATTTCCCATTCCTCACCAGCATCTCTAAATGGGTTATTACTGTCGTAAGCACCCCCCTGGGCGATTGAGTAAGAAACTATATATTGCCTGAAATAAGAAAAAATGATATCCCCTTTCCTTACATCTCTCATTGTCTCCCAGTGGTAAATAGTTTTACCAGTTTTCGTTTTTTTGGGTGCCCAAAGGTAACCACCGTTTTTTTCCTCATGGTATGTTCTGTTTTGTGACACCCACCAATAAGCCATAGTCTCACCCTCAATATTTTTAATTTGATAATATTTTTGCAATGGGTATATCCGCTGGTGCCAGTTCATAACTGCACAAATATTCAACAGGGACCCACTCTGCTTTATCATGTACTGATAATTGTATTTTCCCACTCAGTAGCTTTGTTTCAATAGCTAATAATTTTATTATTCCATGTGAATATTCATAAATACTTTCAGTTATAATTTTTCCAGCTACAGCCTTAACGCATAGTTCTTCTTGCAATTCTCTCTCGAGACACGATTGTGGCGTTTCTCCCTCCTCAATTTTGCCACCAGGAAACTCCCAATACCCTTCAAGCTTTTGCCCTTTTCTTCTTCTTGCCAGAAGGATACAATTTTCATTTCGGATTATTGCAGCTGTAACAATTTTCATTATTGTTTATGGCTAACTTATTTTAGGCACTCACCCCTTGACAGGTTTGCCTGGAATCAGGCGGGTAAGCACTATCTCAAGGGTCTCGCCCTTTGACTTCATTATTTTTTTCTGCGCTGCAATGGTGTAATCATCCTCACACATGCGCAGAAAAGGGGCAAGGCTCTTGCGGCGCCTGTCATGGGCCATGTATATCACGCCGCCTGGCTTGAGATATCTTTTAAAACACTCAAGCAGCGGTTTGAAAAACCTCTCATGGAACAGCACCTCTGAACCTATTATCACGTCAAACTGACCGATATCTGAAGGTTTCAGCCAGTCAAGGGTTGCGGTGTGGGCCTTGTCCTCGCACCCGTTAACCGCGGCTGACACCTTTACGAAATCCATAATCTCATCTTCGTAGTCCGTAATGGTAACATCATGGCCAAACGCAGCCCCTACGAGACCTGCCACTGCAAGCCCAGAACCCAGCTCAAGCACACGCCTCCCCTCCTTCACAGGCATGGCTGCCATAAGGTCAGCCATTACAAGGGATGCCTCCCATATCTTTACCCAGAAGGGAAACTCCGAGGCCTTGGCAAAGATGTCCTTTCCAGCTACAAGCGGCTCAATATCCGCAAGGTGCAGGAAGTAAAACTCCCTGCCCCTTATGGTCACAGCCTCAAAATCAAGGTCATACTTCTTTGAAAGGCGCTTTACCGTATCCTGAACTTTTTCAGGCACCTCCACCTTTTTGCGGGCATTTTTCCCGGCCTGGCCCGTACCCCTGCTTATTTTTATCTTCATGTTCAGGCTGCCTTCCTGCTGCTGCGCCTGCGTTCCTTTTCTTCATAGAAGACGCGTCCGGTGCCTGCAGGAATCAGGCGGCCCATTATGACATTCTCCTTCAGGCCACGGAGATGATCCACCTTGCCTGCTATTGAGGCATCGGTAAGCACCTTGGTGGTCTCCTGGAACGAGGCCGCTGATATGAAACTGTCAGTGGTAAGAGATGCCCTTGTAATGCCGAGCAGCATGGGTTCGGCATTTGCAGGCTCTCCGCCCTCTGCCATGACCCGCTGATTCTCCTGCTCAAATTTATGGAGCTCCACCTGCTCATCAAGCATGAAGCCGGTGTCCCCTACACTTGTAATGCGTACGCGGCGGAGCATCTGGCGCACTATAACCTCAATATGCTTATCGTTAATTTTCACACCCTGGAGCCTGTAAACCTCCTGTATTTCATTCACAAGGTATCGGGCCAGTTCCTTGATGCCCTTTACCCTGAGGATATCATTGGGGTTTACAACACCGTCAATGAGCTGCTCTCCGGCGCGTACATAGTCACCCTCATGCACATTGATATGCTTGCCTCGCGGGATAAGGTACTCTCGCGGCTCACCATACTCAGGGGTGATAACTACCCGGCGCTTGGTCTTTATCTCCCTACCAAAGGAGACAACACCGTCAATATCAGCAATAATGGCGTATTCCTTTGGTTTCCTGACCTCGAAAAGCTCGGCAACCCTTGGCAGACCACCTGTAATATCCTTTGTCTTTGTGGTTTCCCTCGGTATCCTGGCAAGCGCCGTGCCTGCCTCCACCATCTCACCCTCGTTGACAGTGATGATGGCTCCCACAGGCAGGAGGTAGCGAGCCTCTGTCTTGAACTCACCTATCTTTTTAGTCCGGCCCCTTTCATCCTTGATGGATATTCTGGGCCTGTAGTCAGCGGCCTTGTGCTGAATAACCACGCGGCTGACCTTACCGGTAACAGAGTCAACCTTCTCCTGAATGGTGGCACCCTCTATGAGATCACCATACTTTACCTTTCCGCCAACTTCGGTGAGAATAGGAACAGTAAACGGATCCCACTGGGCAAGGAGCTGGCCGGGCTCAATCTCCTGTCCCTCATTAACTGTAAGCTCCGCGCCGTAGATTACAGGGTAACGTTCACGTTCCCTGCCGTCCGGAGCGATTATCACGATCTCACCGTTACGGTTCAGCACCACATTCAGGCCCTGGGGATTGCGCACCATGTTCATACGCTCAAATTTTACCGTGCCATTGCCCCTGGCATGAATCTCAGCCTGTTCCACCTTGCCTGATGCTGTGCCGCCAATATGGAAGGTACGCATGGTAAGCTGTGTGCCAGGCTCACCAATTGACTCAGCGGCGATAATGCCCACAGCCTCTCCCATGACAACTCCACGCCCCCTGGCAAGGTCGCGGCCATAGCAGCGTGCGCACACCCCGAACGGAGCGCGGCAGGCAAGCACTGACCTTATCTCCACTTTGGAAATACCGGCGTTTTCAATCTTCTTTATTGCCTCTTCATCTATATCGTCATTTGACTTTACCAGCACCTCGCCGGATACAGGGTCAACGATATCCATAAGGGCAACACGGCCAAGTATGCGTTCTCCAAGGGGCTGGATTATCTCTCCACCCTCCATGAGGTGCTCCATCTCAATGCCGTCAATGGTGCCGCAGTCATCCATGCTGATGGTGGAATCCTGGGCCACATCAACGAGACGCCTGGTAAGGTAACCGGAGTTGGCGGTTTTCAGGGCTGTATCAGCCAGGCCCTTGCGTGCGCCGTGGGTTGAGATGAAGTATTCAAGGACACTGAGGCCTTCGCGGAAGTTAGCCTTGATTGGGGTTTCAATAATCTCGCCTGAAGGCTTGGCCATGAGACCACGCATGCCTGCAAGCTGCCTGATCTGGTCCTTTGAGCCCCTGGCCCCTGAATCCGCCATGATGTAAATGGGGTTGAAGCTTGGCGTGGGAACCACCTCTCCGTCGGGAGTACGATAGTAATCGTATGTAATATCCTCCATCATCTGCTTGGCAACTTCATCAGTGGTACGGCTCCAGATATCAACCACCTTGTTGTAGCGCTCACCCACTGTGATAAGGCCTTCTGAGTACTGCTCCTGGACCTCATCTACCTCCTGCTGGGCCTTTTCGATGATATCCTCCTTGCTGACCGGAATCTTCATGTCATTGATTCCTATGGAGATACCTGCAATGGTTGCAAATCTGTAACCAACCTCCTTGAGACGGTCTGCAAGAATACAGGTCTTCTTGGCCCCGGCAAGGCGATAACTCACGTCAATGAGCCTGGCCAGGTCCTTTTTGCGCAGCACGCGGTTCATCTGATCAAATGGCACCTCGTCAGGAACTACGTCAGAGAGCAGAACGCGGCCCACTGTAGTGTCAACAAGCTCGTCGTGTATCCTGACCTTTATCTTTGCCTGCAGATGCACCACGCCGGTACTCCAGGCATGGATAACCTCATTCCTGTTGGCAAAATACTTGCCCTCGCCTTTTGCACCCAGCCTCTCCCTGGTCATATAGTAGATGCCGAGAACAATATCCTGGGTGGCAAGTATGATTGGCTCGCCATGGGCAGGAGAAAGGACATTGTTGGTGGACATCATCAGGACCCTGGCCTCTGTCTGGGCCTCAACGGAAAGCGGCAGATGAACCGCCATCTGATCGCCGTCAAAGTCGGCATTATAGGCAACGCATACAAGGGGATGGAGCCTTATGGCCTTGCCCTCAACCAGCACAGGCTCAAATGCCTGGATACCAAGACGGTGAAGTGTGGGCGCCCGGTTCAGAAGCACACAGTGCTCCTTGACCACCTCGTCAAGGGCGTCCCAGACCTCGGGAAGCTCCTTTTCCACCATCTTCTTGGCGCTCTTTATGGTTGTGGCAAGTTTCTTTTCCTCAAGTTTGTTGTAGATAAAGGGCTTGAACAGCTCCAGGGCCATCTGCTTGGGAAGGCCGCACTCCTGGAGTTTCAGATCAGGCCCCACAACAATTACAGAACGTCCGGAGTAATCAACACGCTTTCCAAGAAGATTCTGGCGGAACCGACCCTGCTTTCCCTTGAGCATGTCCGAGAGAGATTTCAGGGGGCGCTTGTTTGGACCGGTTACCACCCTGCCCCGCCTGCCGTTATCAAGAAGAACGTCAACAGCCTCCTGAAGCATTCGCTTTTCATTGCGGATGATGATCTCAGGGGCGTCCAGGTCCATGAGCCTCTTGAGGCGATTGTTCCTGTTGATAACCCTCCTGTAGAGATCGTTCAAATCAGAGGTGGCAAACCTTCCGCCATCAAGGGGAACCAGTGGACGAAGATCTGGTGGCAGTACCGGCACTATATTAAGAATCATCCACTCGGGACGGTTGCCTGAATCCCTGAACGCCTCAGTTACACGAAGACGCTTGCCCAGTTTCTTGCGTTTTGCCTCGGAACGGGTGGTCTGCATGTCCTCGCGCAACTCCCTGGAAAGGCCCTCGAGATCAAGCCTTGAGAGAAGCGTGTAAATTGCCTCTGCCCCGATTCCCACCTCGAACTTGCCCTCAAACTGCTCAAGGTTCTGATGGTAGGCTTCATCAGACATGAGGGTACCCACAGGGAGCTCCGGAAGTTGGGATTCTATCACTATGTGAGATTCAAAATAGAGAACCCTTTCAAGCTCCTTAAGCGTCAGGTCAAGCAGAGAGCCGATCTTGCTTGGAAGGCTCTTCAGGAACCATATATGGGCCACAGGCGCAGCAAGGGAGATATGGGCCATGCGTTCACGACGCACCTTGGACTGTATGACCTCAACGCCGCACTTCTCGCACACCACGCCCCTGTGTTTCATGCGCTTGTACTTTCCGCACAGACATTCATAGTCCTTTACCGGGCCAAAAATCTTGGCGCAGAACAGACCCTCTCGTTCAGGCTTGAACGTACGGTAGTTGATAGTCTCAGGCTGCTTCACCTCTCCGTGAGAACGTTTCATAATGTTGTCAGGAGACGAGACTGAAATACGTACGGCTTTAAAGCTCAACGGGTCCTTGGGCTTGGTAAACAGGGATAAAAGGTCGTCCATTAATAAACCTCTCTATAATTCAGGCTGAATTCAACAGCGTGTCCATACCTGGCGCGCTGTTCACAGCCTGTGAGCCGCCCTGTCATGCAGGGGGCCTGAAAATTTTCCATGATGGAAATTTTATATTCACCTAATTTGAGCAATTACCGGATTCTGCCAGGCCAGGCCGTATAAGGCCTGGCAGCAGCTTGACGATTGTCCAGCAATAAAAATGGGCCCTACTCCAGCAGGTCTATATCCATACAGAGGCCCTGAAGCTCCTTAACAAGCACGTTAAAGGATTCAGGCAGACCTGCCTCAAGGAAATTGTTGCCCTTTACAATTTTTTCATACATGCGGGAGCGCCCTAACACATCATCTGATTTCACAGTAAGGAACTCCTGCAGAGAGTAGGCGGCACCGTAGGCCTCCATGGCCCAGACCTCCATCTCACCGAGGCGCTGGCCACCAAACTGTGCCTTGCCTCCAAGGGGCTGCTGGGTAACCAGGGAATAGGGACCGGTTGAACGTGCGTGAATCTTGTCAGCCACAAGGTGATGCAGTTTCAGCATATACATGATACCCACAGTGACCTTTTCGGAAAATGGCTCGCCGGTAAAACCGTCGTACAGTGTGACCTGACCGAGCTCGGACTGACCCGCCTCCACCAGCATGCGCCTTATGTCATCCTCCCTGGCCCCATCAAACACCGCGGTAGCCATGGGGATACCCTTTTCAAGGTAAATGGCAAGTTCCCTCACCTCTTCGTCGCTCATGCCGCTTACAAGCTTTTCACACTGTTCCCTGGAATATATCTTTGCGAGCTCCTCCCTGACCTTGTCAATCTGGTACTGCCGCGCCATCTCGGCGAGCTTTTCTCCAAGTTTGCGTCCAGCAAGGCCAAGATGAATCTCAAGTATCTGCCCCA
>WFRQ01000157.1 GCA_015486425.1 Deltaproteobacteria bacterium
AGCGCGCGATACATGCGGCAGTTGCACCTCATGTAAAATAACGATATCCTGTGAATGGACACCGTGTGAACCTGTGCACGGCCAGCTTGAAAACAGACGGTGCACACCTCCTGAAAAATATAGTTGAAAGCCTGTATTTCCCGCAGGGAAAAAACTTCAGACCAAATCGTGTGTACCAAAATTAACCCTGTGTGTCAAGACTTAATTGAATGGCTATTCAGGTCGATGTTTTTACCTATCTTACTCAAATGATTAAAAAACAGAACGTCATACTAATTTGTCCAAGGAGTCGTCCCCATGCTTTTCAGCCTTAAGACCTTACTTATAATGATTCTCGCTTCAGTTCTAACTGTTCTCTCACAGCCCCTGGCGGGTCTGGCAAAGGAACTCATCCCCGGTCTCTGCAGCCGTACGCTTAAAAACGGCCTGAATGCCGTGGTAAAAGAAAGTCACAGGGCCCCGGTAGTTGCCGTACAGGTCTGGGTTAAGGCTGGCAGTTCCTACGAGACAGACAGGGAGGCCGGAATCACTCACCTGATTGAGCACATGATATTCAAAGGCACAGAAAAACGGGGACCGGGAGAGATTGCAGGTGCTATAGAGGCTGTCGGCGGCTCCATAAATGCCTACACATCTCTGGATTATACGGTTTATCACTGCGTGGTACCCAAGGATTACATAAACACGGCCCTTGATGTCCTTTCCGATGCCATATTCCACTCAAAATTTGATCCTGATGAACTGGAACGTGAAAAGAAGGTGGTGCTTGAAGAGATCAGGATGCGTGAAGACCAGCCCCAATCCAGACTCAGCCGCCTTGTAATGAGTACCTCCTATACGAAATATCCGTACCGGCGGCCGGTTATCGGCTTCCCGGAAACAGTCAAATCATTTACCAGGGATGATATAATAAAATACATGGCCCGCAGATACCGACCGTGTCAGATGGCAGTAATCGTTACCGGTGACTGTGATTGCCAGGATGCGCTCAAGAGCATTGACAAATTCTTCGGAAAGGCGCAGGCCCGGAAGCCTGACCAGGTAATCTTCCCTGTTGAGCCTGAGCAGACAGAACCGAGAACAGCATCAGAGACCATGGAGGTCAAGGACGGTTACATGGCTGTGGCCTTTTCAGGCATTCCTGACTTCAACGATAAGGATACCCCTGCCCTTGACGTACTTGCTGCGCTTCTTGGAAGCGGGGAAAGCTCCAGGCTCGCAGCCACACTCAAGGACAGGCTGCAGCTCGTTCACTCTGTTGATGCGTCAGCCTTCACACCTGCAGGGCCCGGACTGTTTGAGATATTCCTTACCCTTGATCCTGACAGGGCGCAGAATGCACTTACTGAACTCTTCAGGGAGCTCTCCCTGCTTGTAGAAAAGGATATTACACAGGAAGAACTGGAACGTGCGCGTATTCAGGTGGAGACATCTTTTGTTTACAGCCAGGAAACCATGGAGGGAGAGGCACGCAAGGTAGGTGTCTTTACCGTGCTCTCAGGCGACCCTGCGGCAGAAAACCTGTATCTCTCCCGGGTACGCTCAGTCAAGGCAGAGGACCTGAAACGACTGGCAGAAAAAATATTTAAAAAGTCCAGAGCCAACGTAGTCATGGTGATGCCTGAAGGCAGACTGCCACAGATTGATCTCAACGCCAAACCTGCCACCCCCATACAGGAACAGAAACAGGAGGAGGCACAGGAACCTGCCCTGCCTGTTACCGATGTGGAAACAAGCTACGCAGAAGACCTGGTTCATCCCATAAGAAAGGTTTCCCTTGCTAACGGTCTTACCCTGCTTATTGAATCTGCCCCGGAAGTGCCCACGGTTTCAATGCGCCTGGTATGCCTTGGAGGGCTGCGTTATGAAACCCCTGAAACCAACGGTATTTTCAACTTTCTCGCATCTACCTGGAACAAGGGCACCACATTCAGAAATGCTCAGACCATTGCTTCAATTATCGAAGGGCTTGGCGGACGAATAAAGGGCTTTTCAGGCCAGAATACATTTGGTCTTGAAGCGCGTTTCCTTTCACAGAAC
Source organism: Deltaproteobacteria bacterium (assembly GCA_015486425.1). GTDB lineage: Bacteria > Desulfobacterota > Dissulfuribacteria > Dissulfuribacterales > QOAL01 > S144-17. The sequence goes on from WFRQ01000157.1 coordinate 2,041, forward strand.
CTTGATCAGGGGCTGGACCTTTTTGGAGAAATTATGCTGCGTCCAACCTTTCCAGAGGATGAGGTGGAAAAACAGCGCACCCTTATCCTTGCCCGCATAAGGCAGCAGGATGACTATCTGCCCGGAGTTACCATCAGGGAATTCAGGCGCCTTCTCTTTTCCCCTCACCCTTATGGCATGAACCCGCTTGGCACACCTGAAACCGTAAGATCAATTCATTCCGCTGACCTCAAGGCCGCATACAGAAAGTTCACTGCGCCGGAGCGCAGTGTGCTTGCCATAGTAGGTGACGTTGACCCTGGCCAAATAACTTCAAGGATAGAAACAATGCTTGGAACATGGCATGCAGCAGAACAGATTGTGCTGCCATCACCTCCTGCCCCTGCATCTCTTGAATCGCCACGCTCCATAACCCTGAAACGTGAAAGCCAGCAGACCCACATCGTGCTTGGCTTTCCCGGCACCACCATGGGAAGCCCTGACCGCTATGCCCTTGATGTACTTGGCGCC
>WFRQ01000158.1 GCA_015486425.1 Deltaproteobacteria bacterium
AGGCCGAGGTAAGAGGGCTTGTGCCAAGGCTCCAGGATGCAGGGGCTGAGGGAATTATAGAGTATGCGCTGAACAAGGTGCTTTGAGGCGTGCCAGCATTTTCAGACTTGAGTTGAGCGTTTCAAAAGTTGCATGGCCTCAGTGCGTTACGGTATTGGAACAAATATGCAATGCTCCTGCTCAACCTGATGAAACAGCCCTGTGACCGTGACGCATGAGAATGAATCATGGGTGATAACCAGCGTCCCGCCTCCCATCCGGCGGTTTATTCCTCCGAATTTCATACAAGCGTATTTGAGCTGGACAACCTGCCTGATGCCGGCCTTCCGGAAATTGCCTTTGCCGGTCGCTCAAATGTGGGCAAGTCCTCTCTGATGAACCGTATCTTTAACCGGCGTAATCTTGTAAAGGTAAGTTCGCGTCCAGGTTATACCCAGAGTCTCAATTTTTTTATCGTCAATTCAGGCATATACTTTGTTGATTTGCCTGGATATGGATTTGCCCGGGCACCAAAGCACGTGATAAGAAAGTGGCACAGGCTTGTGGAAGGATATCTGGAAAACAGCCGAAATCTTACGGGAGTGGTTTGTATTCTGGATATCAGAAGGAGGCCGGATCCAATGGATATAGACCTTCTGAACTATCTGCACGCAATAGGTCACACAATATGGGTGGTGCTCAATAAGGCAGACAAGATATCCCAGCCCAGGAGAAAAGCCCGGCTTAAGGAGATCAGGCAGGCTCTGCCACCTTTTGTGAGTACCACTTTTACTGTTTCCGCCAGAACCGGCGAGGGGATCATACCGCTGCTGAACGCAATTCTACCCGAAGCTGATTGATGTGTTCTGAAGCGAATGAATTATGTAACTGCTCACCCCCCCCCTCTAAGGATGAATTCCCATAACGGAAAGTTGCCTTTCACACAACAATTTTTTCCTTGACATGTATCTGCTCAGAGGATGCTGCAGATGCAAGGCGGAGGGGGCGAAGTCGTACTTCCTGTACTTCGAGCCCCCGACAACGCAGCAGATGCGGTACCCACTGAGCAGATACTGAATTATTACCTAAACTTTCATGCAGGGGCTAAATTATTTTTGAACAGGCACTCAGGTTTCTGTTTTCAATTTCTCTCCTTCTGTCTTTTTCACTGTTTCCGCTGAAGCGGTACTGTCCTCTGTGTCAGAGCATCGGGACCCGATACTGCAGGATGCAGGCCCTCAGCCTCCTGCTCCAAGTTTCGGGAGGAGCCATCTGTAAACAGCCCACCAGAAAAGTATTAACAGTATAATTGTAAGAATCTGATCCATGTATATCATTCTCCTGTGTTTGTCAGTCGCCTTGTCTGCATTTTTTGATACCTGAACTGAGCTTTCAGAACAGGTCACAGTGTGAATCCTTTGTTCGTGGATATGCAGCAAATAATAGCATTCGCTCAATTCAATATAGGAAATCTGCGAAATCAGCCGATTACAGCCGAAAATATTGCAATTTTCCATGTTGAAACAGCACTGCTTAAGTTATCTATGAAATAACATCAGATGTCAAGGCACAAAGTAACTGTTCACCCCTCAAGGACTAATTCCCCACAACTAGAAAGTCGCTTTTCATACAACATGTATCTGTTCAGATACGGCACAAAAAAGGCCGCTGCAGATAAAACCGCAACGGCCGTTTTTTTAAATGTACAGGCAGGTAAGAATTCAGGGATCAGTGATGACCTTCATGTTCCCCCTTCTTTTCGTTACCCATCATCTTGTCATACCCCTTTACACCGATATGACATGAGGTGCAGCGGGTATTTGAGGCAAAGGCCGTGTCTCCGTCATGGCATGCGCCGCAGTATTTGCCGTCATAAAGTGATTTCATTGTAAAATCATCATTTTCTTCTGCGGTACCAGTGGCCATTTCAAAGAGGTCATCATGGCAACTGTCGCACTCAAGCCCCATGTCCATGTGTATGCTGTGTTCAAATATGACAGCCTTGACAGGCTTGGTAAATACTATAGTGCCGCCATCTTCTTCATCATCACTGCCAAGAGCCTGGGAAGTTACCACAAACAACCCGGCAGTTATAAGGGCGATCAGGGCCGCCAGAAGTGTCTTGTTTAAAGTCTTCATCAATCTCCTCCCGTGCTTAGTCATTCATGTAGAAGATAAAGGGTTTGGCGCCTGTTTCAGGCCTGAGTACCCAGACTGCCTTGTCAGGCTGGTGAATCAGCTTGTAAGGTTCGCTGTTCGGGTCTGCAAGATCACCGAAAACACGGACGTTAGCCGGGCATGCCGCAGCACATGCTGTGAGCTTCTTACCCTTGGAAAGTCTGGTGTCGATACAGAAGTTACACTTGTCAATGGCCATTTTCTCTTCATTAAAGTAGCGCGCATTGTAGGGACATGCGGCAATACAGGTCTTACAGCCGATGCACTTCTTGTAGTCCATCATGACAATGCCGTTATCAGGGTCTTTATATGTGGCCCTGGTGGGGCATACACGTACACAGGGGGGATTCATGCAGTGATTGCAGAGAACCGGCATGAAAATACGGTATTTTTGATCTGGATCAGTCTCCACCTCTTTCTCAAGAATTGTGGTTCTGAACCCGTATTCAGGAACTTTATTGGTCTTGACACATGCTTCTTTGCACTTTTCACAGTCAACACAGTGATTCTGGCGAATTACCATGCCATAGTGGGGCTTGTATTCACTCTTGGGATACCTGCTGAAGTCAAATGCCGCCCTGGCTTCATCTTCCGGGAGCGGAACAAGGGAAAGCATGGTCCCTCCTGCCATGAGACCTGTAATCTTCAGCCCTAACTTAAGGAATGTTCGCCGTTCCTCGTCTGTAATGGCATGGGGCCTTACGGACTGTTCATTTCTCACAATACTGTCCTCCTCATTTAAAAATTTGCAGGCAGATGAAAGCGGCATCTACCCTGGCTGCCGGTTTCCTGTCTGCCGGTACACTGACGTTACACTGATATATACCATGGAAATAACCAGTGAAAGCCATGGACTCACACTCTACTTTCTCTCGACTCTCCAAATTATCATATATCGCAATTTTATTCACTAAAAAAATGATAATTACTGTTCAACGTCTTCATCCCGCAAAAACAGCGCCGTTCCCAGGCCGGCACCTCTTCAATAAATAAAAAAGGCCCGGACTCCTCTCGGGTACCAGGCCTTTAATGAAAATATAAATTAACAGAGCCCGTCTCGGTTATGAAACGGACCTTTCAGTACTACTTCTTGTGACAGCCGCTGCACTTGGTGGGGCCATGACCCTCTTTCTTATGGCAATCCTTGCAGTTCTTGTGGAATGCGTTCATGGTCTTCTGAAGTTTTTTGGGCATCTCAGCATTTTGCTTGTTGTGACATTTGTCACATTCCTGAATTTCCATGCCCTCTTTGTACTCTGAATGGCCGGGGCCATGATGGCACTCGCCACATGCAATTTTTTCCTGATGTTTATGATGATGGAAAGTTACATTACCCTTCTTGCCAGCCTCAAGCACGATGGTTTCCGGGCCGTTGTCTGCGTATGCCACGCCTGCCATTACCAGACCAAAGAGAAGAGCTACCAGCAGTGTTGAAAGTTTCCTGTTCATTCCTGAACTTCCTCCTTTTTTGGAAAAATTAATGAATAACCATTCATAATGCCACTTATCCTTGTAACTAAGATGTTCGTGCTTGTCAACATTTAATCTGAAGTTCCCCTAGCATTTACCCCTGCTTCTACTCCATAACCTACTGTTATTCATGGTCAAATATGAGAATGAGTACGATTTGCAGCGTCAAAATGTAGGCATGTAAATAATACTTAAACATAAGATTGTAGCTTGATATTTAGTTGCATATACTCTAAATTAGGTAAGCATGTATATAGCCACAATCCCAAACCGCAATTCACCACCGGCCATTTTGTTGCGCGAAAGTTATCGTGAAGAAGGTAAGGTGAAAACTCGCACACTGGCAAACCTTTCTAGTCTACCGGCCCGGTCTATCGATGTTTTGCGCCGTTCTCTCAAGGGTGAACATCTTGTGTCCACCAATGACTTTGAAATTATCGAGAACGGTTCCCCTGCCCACGGGCATGTCGAAGCGGTTATGACTGCCATGCGACGGTTGGATTTCCCGGGGTTCATTTGTGCGAGGCGTTCACGTCAGCGGGATTTGGTTTTAGCCATGGTGGCAGCACGTATCCTGGAGCCCCGTTCCAAGCTTGGAACCACGGCCTGGTGGGAGGATACGACTCTGCCGGATATGCTGGACGTCAGGGGTGCGGATGAAGACGATCTTTACGATGCCATGGACTGGTTGCTGGAGCGGCAGGAAGATATTGAATGCAAGCTGGCCAGACGTCATCTCGAGAAAGATGGTCTTGCGCTCTACGACCTGACATCGAGCTATTTTGAAGGCCGGACATGTCCGCTGTCTGCGCTGGGACATAATCGTGACGGCAAGAAGGGCAAGCTTCAGGTCAACTATGGCCTGCTTACCAATCGAAAAGGTATTCCTGTAGCGGTGTCTGTTTTTAAGGGCAACACAGGCGACCCCAAGACGCTTATGCCGCAGGTGGAAAAAATGCGGGATGCGTTTGGTATCAAGCAGTTTGTCATGGTTGGCGATCGTGGGATGCTGACCCAAAAGCAAATCGACAAGCTTCATGATATGGAGGGAATTGACTGGATAGGGGCACTTCGTCCCGAGGCAATAAAAAAGCTGGTTACCAGAGGCAGCATCCAGATGGGACTTTTTGATGAGCGTAACCTGTTTGAGCTCATACATCCGGACTTCCCGGGTGAACGCCTGGTAGCCTGTCGAAACGCTGAACTGGCTTACCGCAGAGCCGCCAGACGAGAGAGTCTGCTTCAGGCCACAGTCAAGGAACTGGATAAAGTCAGAAGCATGGTGCGCAACGGGAGGTTAAACGGGAAGGATAAAATCGACACACGGGTACGCGCTATACTGAAAGGCTACAGAATCGGCAAGTATTACAAAATCGATGTCTACGAAAATGGATTCAATTACACAGTGGATGAAGACGCACTTGTTGCCGACATAACGGCAAAAGGCAAGGGCCATCAGGAGCTGATCAAAAGGCGTCTGAAAAGAAGCCGGGATCACATGAAAACGATAGCCGGTAAATTGACAGCGCTCAGGCAGAAGATCAACAAGGGTCGATTACATGGCAAGGATCAAATTGGTATACGTGTCGGCAAGGTTATCAACAAGTACAAGGTTGGCAAGCATTTCGACATAGACATCAGTGATGATGATTTCAGATTTGAGATCAATCAGGAGAAAGTCAAAAATGAGGCTGCTCTTGATGGGATATATATTATACGCACCAGCCTTTCCAGAGAGAGAATGGGTGCTGACGAAACGGTGCGCAGCTATAAATTACTCAGCCAGGTTGAAAGGGCATTCCGTTCCTTCAAAAGCGTAGATCTCATGGTACGCCCAATTTACCACCGTCTTGAGGACCGGGTGAGGGCGCACATATTTTTGTGTATGTTAGCCTATTATGTTGAGTGGCACATGCTGGAAGCATGGAGACCCCTGCTTTATGCCGATGAGGATCAAAAAGCCAAAGAGCTTCGTGATCCGGTTGCCCCGGCAGAGAGATCTGCTTCGGCAATAAAAAAAGTAACAACCAAACGGCTTGACGATGGGTCAAGAGTTTATTCTTTCCATGATCTTCTCGACCATCTCGCTGCCATTGTCCATGCAACTTGCCGATGCCCCGGCGAAAAAGATGCATCGGCTACCTTTACAATGATCACCAAGCCTGACACAACGCAGCAGAAAGCGTTCGATTTGCTGCAGACGATACGAGTGTAGGCAGAACTATAACACCTATTTTGAAGATATCATATTGATATTACAGGAAATTTGTGTCTTTTTGAGAGGGGAACTTCAGATTAGGGAATTTGAAATTATTGGTGAGGCAGTCGGCAAACTCCCAGAGAGAGTGAAACAGCAGCGCCCGGAAGTACCGTGGCAAGATGTTAAGGATTTCCGAAATATTTTGGTGCATGAATATTTCGGGATTGACCTGGAAATAGTCTGGCAAGTTGTTAACCTTGAGCTTCCTGTCCTGTTGAATGCGGCAAAAGATCTTTACAGGAAGGAGAGTTGATGCACAATGAAAATCGACATAAGTCAGGAACCAAGGATGCCCCGTCATCTACTCCATAAAAATTTTTCACGACAGGACCGAGTTTTTCAGGGCCCTCTTCCTGAC
>WFRQ01000159.1 GCA_015486425.1 Deltaproteobacteria bacterium
AGTCTGAATAATATCTCTGCTTTGTTTCGCTTTAAGATAGCTTGGAATCGTTGTTTCAAGATAAAGCGTTGGTTTCATTTTAGCTCAAAAAAGATGAGTCTATTATGTGCTATGTGGTTCATTTAATTTTTTCAGAGAAAACCGTGCCGTGACAGAAACGCCGCGTCCATGGCCGGTGCGTCATTTGAAGCAGCGCTTTCGCTGCCGCCTTTCAGCAGTTTTTCAACATATTTTCCTATGACATCAAGCTCTATATTTACCCTGTGCCCCACCTTTCTGAACCCAAGCGTGGTTATGGAGCAGGTGTGTGGAATGATGGACACGGAAAACCGGCCACTGCCACAGGAATTTACTGTGAGGCTGATGCCGTCAATTGCAACTGAGCCCTTTTCTATAAGATACCGGTCAAAACGGGGCTCCAGTTTAAAGGAAAACAGAGTAAAATCTCTGAGTTCACGGCGTTCTGTCACCATGCCGACGCAGTCAATATGGCCGCTGACAATATGGCCGCCAAGCCTGTCTGACAGCCGCAGGGCCCTTTCCAGATTGACCCTGTTTCCCGGCCCCAGTTCACCAAGGGTGGTCCTCGAAAGTGTTTCAGGTGAAACATCAGCAGTAAAACGAGACGAGGAAATTGTTGTGGCAGTAAGACATACGCCGTTTATCGCAATACTCTCTCCGGGTTCATGGTGCTCAAGCTCAAAATCTGACTCAATGTCAAGAACGCAGCCCTGAGCCATCTTTCTGACTGACTTGATACTGCCAAGTCCCTGTACAATTCCGGTAAACATAACCCTGCTTATAAACCCCGATTCCCCTGTACCTTGTTCACACCCTGCACCTTCTACCTTCTCCACATCACATCAAGCGCAGTGACGTTCCCCCTGATCAGCCAGTTGCCCTCAAGCTCCTCAAAGCAGAACCTTCGAAGGCTGACAGCCTCCTCAAGCCGATCCGCTCCAAGACCTGCCACTGCAGGCCTTGCATCTTCACCGCCAAGCACCGCTGGGGCATAAAAGAAAAACATCTCATCTATAAGGCCGGCATCTCTGAAGGAACCATGAACCGTGGCTCCGCCTTCAACAAGAATTGACTGAATGCCCATGCGGCCAAGCACATTCATAAGCGTTCCCAGTTCAACTGTGCCTGAGCCACTGTCAGGAAGCATCAGAACCCTTGTCCCTGTTTTTTCAAACTGTTTTACCCTGCTGCTGTCAACGGCACTTTCAACCGAGGCCACAATGGTGCGGGCAGGCGATTCCTGTACATAAACCGTTGATGACGGATCAGTTGAAAGCCTGCTGTCAAGAATGACCCTCAGGGGATCGGCATTTTCTCCTTCTCCATCCCTGCATGTAAGGCTGGGATTATCAGCCTCAACAGTTCCCCTTCCTACCAGAATGGCATCACTTATGCGCCTGAGCTCATGGCCCCGTTTCCTTGCAGCCTCGTTGGTGATCCACTGTGAATGGCCTGTTCTGGTGGCAGTCCTGCCATCCATGGTGCATGCAACCTTCATACGTACCCACGGAAGCCCTGTTCGCACATGCTTTGCGAAAGGCGCAATCAGCATCCTGCATTCATCACGCCTGCACCCTTCCATGACGTCAAGGCCCTGCTGCCTTAGAAACTGCATGCCTCCACCAGCAACCCTGGGGTTTGGATCAAGGGCGCCTATTACAACACGTTTGATGCCTGCTTCAAGCACTGCCCTGGTACATGGAGGAGTCAGGCCTGTATGATTGCAGGGTTCAAGTGTCACATAAATGGTGGCACCTCTTGCAGCCTCTCCGGCATCCTTGAGGGCATGTACCTCGGCGTGCGGGGTGCCAGCCCTGTGGTGCCAGCCCTGGCCTACTACCTTGCCATCCTTGACCACCACGGCCCCTACTGCCGGATTGGGAGTGGTACGCCCCAGGCCCCGGGACGCCAGCTCCAGGGCCTGATCCATGAAGCTCTGATCAGTCTCATTACTGCAGGGCATTATTCCTCAACCTGTTTCTTCTCTGAGCCTGACTCGTTTCCGAGAAGCTCCTGAAGCTGTGCCATGAATTCATTAAGGTCTTTAAACTGCTTGTAAACAGAGGCAAATCGGACATAGGCAACATCATCCCACGCCCTGAGCTGAGCCATTACCCGCTCACCTATAAAATTGCTGGGCACTTCAACTTCACCCTTTTCCTGTATCTCCTTTTCCAGGCTGCAGACAAATGCCTCGACGTCATCCATTGTAACCGGCCGTTTTTCACACGCCTTGACAATGCCGTCTATTACCTTGCGCCTGTCAAAAGCATCCCGCCTGCCATCTTTTTTAACTACAACAGGCTGAAACTCCTCTATACGCTCGTAGGTGGTAAAACGCTCGCTGCAGGAGAGACATTCCCTGCGCCTGCGTATTGCTCTGCCGTCCCTGCTGGGACGTGAGTCAACTACCTTGCTCTGATCAGAATTACAGAATGGACATTTCATGAACTGGGAAGATAATAGAATTACGGGATAAATGAAAGACCTAAGTTGAACGCTAAAATCAAGAAAGGTATCTGCTCAGGGAGTACTGCATCTGCTGCGTTGTCGGGGGCTCGAAGTACGGGAAGTACGCCTTCGCCCCCTCCGCCTTGCATCTGCAGCACCCCCTGAGCAGATACGTGTCAAGAAAAAAATTTGTGTGAAAAGCGACTTTCCGTTATGGGGCTTCATCCTTGAGGTGGGAGTGAGCAGTTACCAGGAAAGAATGATGTACTTCGTTGAATATATGTGCCGCAATGAGGGATAGAACGTCATTGAGGGTTCAATTAGAAGTGCTTCCAGGCTACGCCTCGGGATTTTGTGATTGAAGTTCAGATCAGGATGGCCTGAAGATGAGATGCGAAATCGGCAAATTATTTTTGGACAGTCCCTAAGTATCAGTCCAGTTGGACAAGTTGCATGTCTGCCTCCCTGAGCATATCCATGGACATCTCGTCGGAATACCCTTCGCTGTAATAAATAGTATGCACACCGGCGTTAATGAGCATCTTTGTGCAGATAATACAGGGGAGATTTGTGCAGTAGAGTTCAGAACCTGCCACTGCAGTACCGTAACGTGCAGCCTGGATCAGGACATTCTGTTCTGCATGAAGTGCCCGGCACAGCTCGTGACGCTGACCGGAAGGGATTCTCAGCCGCTCTCTGAGGCAGCCGATATCAAGACAGTGCTCCAACCCCTCGGGAGCACCGTTATAACCTGTTGCAAGGATACGCTTTTCCCTGACCAGGATGGCGCCCACCTTTCGTCTTAGACACGTGGAGCGCTCCGCCACAAGCCGTGTAATGGACATGAAGTACTCATGCCACGGAGGACGGGAACCGGTCTCCACTGAAAGCACCATTACACCCTGACCGCTACCCCTCGCATCCCTGCTGCACGGCCTTGTCATAACGGGCAATCCGCTTGGAATAAAGCGGGTAACGACTGCAGATGACCGCAATCTTTTCCCGTACAGACCTTATTGTTCCGTCAGGGCTGTCAGAAGAGAGGATATCGGCAATATAGTTTGCCACCTCTTCAATATCATCTTCCTTAAGACCCCTTGTGGTCACTGCAGGGGTGCCGATCCTGATTCCACTGGTTACCCTCGGTGGCTGTTTGTCAAAGGGAATTGCATTCTTGTTAACAGTTATGCCTGCTTTTTCCAGACGTGCCTCAGCCTCGGCTCCGGTCAAGCCCCTTGTTGAGAGGTCAACCAGCACGAGGTGGTTGTCAGTGCCGCCGGATACCAGCCTGAACCCGCGGTCAGTCAGAACATCTGCAAGTTTGCGCGCGTTTGCAACTATCTGCTGGGTATAAGTCTTGTATTCGTCTCCAAGGGCCTCCTGGAACGCAACTGCCTTGGCGGCAATCACATGCATAAGGGGCCCCCCTTGGATACCGGGGAATATCTGGCTGTTCATGAGCCTGCCAAACTGCTCCCTGGCAAGAATGAAACCACCCCTGGGACCTCTGAGGGTCTTATGGGTGGTAGAGGTTACAAACTCGGCAAAAGGTACGGGAGAGGGATGGATACCGGCAGCCACAAGACCTGCAATATGCGCCATGTCCACCATGAGATAGGCGCCTACCTCGTCTGCTATCATGCGGAACATGTCAAATTCTATGGTGCGGGGATAGGCGCTTGCGCCTGCGACAATAAGCCTTGGTCTGTGCTCCCTGGCAAGACGGCCTACCTCTTCAAAATCAATGGTCTCAGTGTCCCGGCTCACGCCATAGCTCACAACATTAAAGAGCTTTCCGGAAAAACTTACAGATGCACCATGAGACAGGTGCCCTCCATGAGCAAGGCTCATTGAGAGGATAGTGTCACCTGGATTCAGAGCGCCGAAGTAAACAGCCATATTGGCCTGACTGCCGGAATGTGGCTGCACATTGGCATACTCTGAGCCAAAGAGCATGTTGAGCCTGTCAATGGCAAGCTGTTCCACTGTGTCCATGTTCTCACAGCCGCCATAGTAGCGGTGGTCCGGATAGCCCTCTGCGTACTTGTTCATGAACACACTGCCCTCTGCCTGAATAACCGCCTCACTTACAAAATTTTCTGAGGCAATCATTTCAAGCTGGTCAGTCTGTCTTCTTATTTCCGCCATTAACGCCCTGAAAACATCAGGGTCGGTCCGGCATAGCTCAAACATCTCTATTGTCTCCGTAACTTCTCAATAAATCCGTGCAAATTCTTCTGTATCTGCTTACAGGATGCTGCAGATACAAGGCGGAGGACGCGCAGGCGTACTTCCTGTACTTCAAGCGTCTGACAACGCCGTAGATGCGGTACCCTGTGAGCAGATACTTGTCTCCGCACAATTCTTTTTTACATGGTTTGCGGCAGGGAAAAACCTGCCTGCAACAAAGCCTTAAACCTTGAGCTTTCATCTTTTGTCCGTGTGGACATACTTAGCGCAATCCAGGTTTTCTTAAGACCAAATTTGAACGATTGTTCGGATTTGCTGCATATCCCCAAAAGAGAGATTCCCATTATAGTCGGCTATATGGGATTCCGATCAAAACGCTCAATCTATGTCAGAAACCGTATCAAACATGGCGATGCGTCTGCTGTGACGTCCATTATCAAACGGGGTTTCAATCCACGTCCTGACCATCTCCATGGCAAGAGCCGAGCCAATGACCCGCCCGCCCATGCAAAGCACATTGGCATCATTGTGCCTGCGACTCATCTCGGCGGTAAATATCTCATGACACAGGGCAGCACGTATTCCGGCATGACGGTTGGCAGCCATTGACATGCCGATACCCGTGCCGCACACAAGTATACCCCTTTCAGCACTGCCGTCACTGACCATTTCACATACCTTTTTGGCATACACAGGGTAATCTACTGATTCAGATGAGTGACACCCTGTATCAGTAACTTCATGCCCTTTCTCCTCAAGCCAGGCCCTTATTATCTCCTTGAGCTCAAACCCGCCGTGGTCTGCTCCAAGAACAATCTTCATGATTTATAACCGTGGCATTTTCACACAGACAGTTTCCATTACCTTGTGTCTGATGCAAGGCAGATTCAGTCAGTGTATTTCCTGAAAATAAGCACTGCATTAGTGCCCCCGAATCCAAAGGAGTTTGACATCACCAGATTCAGGTCCTGTCTTCTCGCCTCATTTGGCACATAGTCAAGATCACAGTCCGGATCAGGTGTTTCATAATTTATGGTGGGCGGAATGATACCGTCCTCAATGGCCTTTATACAGAACACCGCCTCAACACCGCCTGCCCCGCCGAGCAGGTGTCCTGTCATGGATTTGGTGGAACTCACTGGAATTTCATACGCCTTTTCGCCAAAAACTGTCTTTATGGCAGCAGTTTCACATGAATCATTCAGAGGTGTACTTGTCCCGTGGGCATTGATGTAATCAATATCCTCAGGCTTGATGCCTGCGTCATCAAGGGCCATGCGCATGCACCTTACCCCTCCCTCACCATCAGATGGGGGCGCTGTCATATGAAATGCATCCCCTGTGAGGCCATAACCTATAACCTCTCCCCTGATGCGGGCGCCGCGTTCAAGGGCATGTTCAAGTTCCTCAAGGATTAAAATGCCTGCACCTTCACCTATTACAAAACCGTCACGTCCCTTGTCAAATGGGCGTGAAGCCTTTTCAGGCTCGTCATTGCGTTTGGAAAGGGCCTTCAGGGAAGAGAAACCTGCAAGGGCAAGCTGAGTTATTACAGACTCAGTGCCGCCACAAATCATAACATCGGCTGCCCCTCGCTGAATCATCTTAAAGGCATCGCCAGTGGCATGGGTACCTGCGGCACATGCAGTACATACCACGGTATTTGGTCCCCTGGCTCCGAACATAATGGATATCTGCCCGGAGGCCATATTGGGAATGGCCATGGGAATAAAAAACGGGCTCACTCTGCGCGCCCCGCGATTCACAAGTACATCACGAAAAAACTCTATGGACCCCAGGCCACCGAGACCGCAACCCGTATGAACCCCTACACGGTTAGCGTCAACCTTTGACATGTCAAGACCTGCATCCTCAATGGCCATTCCTGAAGCTGCAAGCCCCATCTGCACAAAAGGGTCAACCCTCTTGACCAACTTTTCCGGCATGAAATCCGCAGGATTAAACCCGGTCACCTCACCTGCTATGCGAGATGGATAACCTTCGCACTCGATTTTTGTTACCGGTCCTATACCAGACCTGCCTGCAGTGATATTTTTCCAGCACTCCTCAAGGCCGATACCAACAGGAGAGAGTATCCCCAGGCCGGTAACCACCACTCTGCGGTTACAGTTGTTTTGAGTCATCACATGATCCAGCGCCGGGACGCGGCCGGCTCCTATCCCTGGTGGCTGTTTACAAAATCAATGGCATCCTGCACAGTTGCCATCTTCTCGGCATCCTCATCAGCAATTTCGACCCCGAACTCCTCTTCCATTGCCATGACTAGCTCAACCAGGTCAAGGGAATCAGCACCAAGGTCATCCACGAAAGAGGCCTGGGGAACCACTTTATCCTTTGCAACACTGAGCTGGCTGGCAATAATATCAATCATTTTATCCTGAACACTCATAATAACTAATCCTCCTATGTGATGAAATCCGTCCCGTATCTTGAGGGAGCGGAAATTTTAACTATTAGAAAAATATTCTTTATAAAACTGTACGCCCAGGGAAGCTGGAGCTTCCAAATTATGGTTCCCAAACTGGAGTTTGGGAACAAGCAATTTCTTACTTTCAGCCTTGAGCTTTCAGCTTCTATCTATTTTTGTTTAAAAAATATACGCTCTTTCGGTGTCACTCTTTTTTCGCACCGGCATGAATCCGAATGCCTATGGATTTTTCCTAATCACACACAAGGCCACCATTAACATGCAGCACATGGCCGGTAACGTAACCGGCAGCAGGGGATGCGAGAAAAGCCACGGCAGCAGCTACATCCTCCGGGCTGCCCATGCGGCCTGCAGGTATCTGTGCAAGAAGCTGTTCCCGTATCTTTTCAGGGAGTTCAGCCGTCATGTCAGTCTCTATGAAGCCTGGTGCCACGGCATTGGCAGTGATACCCCTTGAGGCCATTTCCCTTGCCACTGACCTGGTGAACCCTTCAATCCCAGCCTTGGTTGCCGCATAGTTGGCCTGGCCGGGGTTGCCCATGGTACCCACCACTGAACTGATATTTATAATCCGACCCCAGCGTTCCTTCATCATTGCCATGGCAACGGCCTGCGTGCAGTTAAAGGCCCCTTTAAGGTTTACCGCTATTACACGATCCCAGTCCGCCTCCTTCATCCTTGCAACAAGAGCGTCCCTGGTAATGCCTGCATTATTCACAAGGATATGAAATGCGCCATGCTCCTTTATGGCACCCTTGACTGTCTCTTTTACAGCAGAGGAATCAGCCACGTCAAACTGCATCAGCACCGCACTTCCTCCACCATCCCTGATTGAGTCAGCCACAGATTCAGCAGCAGCAGTATTGCCTGCGAAATTAATAAAGACCTCGGCACCCATACTGGCGAGCGCTTTGCAGACTGCAGCGCCAATACCCCTTGAACCGCCTGTTACCAGCGCCCTCTTACCTTCAAGAACCTTCATGTTGTCCATTGCCGGACCATCTCCTGTGGTGCTCACAAGGCGTGGACCTGCCTAAAGCCCGCGCTCCTGCCTGATACGTTTTATAAAAAGCGGAAGAATCTTCTTTACATCTCCCACAATTCCAAAGGTTGCAAGATCAAATATCGGTGCATCAGGGTCCTTGTTGACTGCCACGATAATTTCAGAGCCCTGGATGCCAACAACGTGCTGAATGGCCCCGCTGATACCAAAACCCATATAAAGCTTTGGAGAAATAGTTACACCGGTCTGGCCGATCTGAGCACGATGCGGCAGCCATTCCGCATCTGTAACTGCACGTGATGCGCCAACACCTGCCTCAAGGAGCGAGGCAAGCTCATGTATGAGCTCCATATTCTTCTCATTCTCCATGCCGCGGCCTGCAGCAACCACTATCTCTGAATCAGCAAGACCTGGCCCCTCAGACTGCTCAACAACGGATTCCACTACCTTTACCCTTGCAGTCAATTCATCATCAGATGGAGTTACCTCCACAATTTCGCCCTGCCTTGAAGAATCAGGTTCAAGGGCCTTGAGGACATGCGGCCTTACAGTTGACATCTGAGGTCTGTGTGAGGGACATACAATTGTGGCAAGCAGATTCCCGCCAAATGCGGGCCTGGTCTGGAGAAGTGCCCTGTCTTCAGCACGCACGGTAAGCTCTGTGCAGTCAGCGGTCAGCCCGGTCTCAAGCCTGGTTGCCACCTGCGGGATATAGGATCGACCCATGGCAGTGGCGCCTGCAAGAATCACCTCTGGCTTTTCCTTTCTGGCAAGGCCTGCAAGTATGTTTGCAAATACCTCGTCTCTGAAATTTTCAAGCTCTGGATGATCCACCACAAGAACCCTGTCAGCACCCCGCTGAATAAGCTCCGGTGCATGTTCCTTCACGCCGCTTCCCATGAGCACAGCAGTGAGCTTGACACCAAGGTCATCGGCGATGGTCCTGCCCTTGCCCAGCAGCTCAAAGGTCACCGGCGCAGTCTGGCCGAATCTGTACTCGGCAGTTACCCACACTCCGCGCCACTGGTCAAGATCAACACCTGAATCCTGAGCCTCTTCCTTTTCCAGATAGAGGGCCTCTTCAGGACATACATCCACACACGTACCACACATGGTACAGGTGTCCAGGTCAACCACTGCCTTCTCGTCCTTAACCTCAATGGCATCGAATGTACATGCGGATTCACATTCACCGCATCCTATGCATTTTTCCAGATCTACAATGAGCATTTATAAAATCCCTGCTTCCCTGAGCTTTTCCATAAGGGCTTCAACCTGCTCCTCAGGCTCACCCTCAAGCATCTCCCGCCTGGCATCAAATGTGGGAATTGTAGTAGAGGCAACCTGCGTTGGAGAACCTGCGAGCCCTACCCTGGAAACATCTGCCCCTATATCCTCTGCGCTCAACATGGGTACATCGGTTTTTTTTGCCCGCATCTTTCCTTTAAGAGAAGGGACTCTCGGGGTGTTCAACGAGGCAAGTACAGTGACAAGGGCCGGTAGCTCTACTTCCACAATGTCATAACCCTGCTCGCACATGCGTTTGAGACGCAGCTTCCTGCCATCATCCAATGCCTCAAGTTCATCCACACAGGTTACACACGGTATGCCCCTGCGAACCGCAAGTCCGGGCCCTACCTGTGCGGTATCACCGTCAATAGCCTGCTTGCCACAGATAATCAGGTCAAATTCTCCAAGCTTGTCAATTGCCTTTGAAAGGGTATAGGTGGTTGCCAGGGTATCAGCGCCTGCAAACGCACGGTCTGATACCACCACACCGCTGTCCACTCCCAGCGAAATCGCCTCCTTGACTGCCTCCTGCGCCTGCGGAGGCCCCATGGTAACCACAACAACCTCACCGCCGAACTGATCACGCAGTTCAAGACCTGCCTCAATGGCATTGTAATCAAAGGGATTAATAACACTCTCCACCCCTTCACGCACTAACGTGCCCTTTTCCTTGTCAAACCTGACTGTACTTGCGTCAGGAACCTGTTTTATGCAGACAGCTATTTTCATGAATTTATTATGTTTTTTTACCGGACGCTCCGGCTCTGTGCATGGATGGTCAAAAC
>WFRQ01000160.1 GCA_015486425.1 Deltaproteobacteria bacterium
GGTTACTCCCTTTATCCTGCGGCCAATGACTACTGCAAGTTCTGCCTCATGTTCTACCTGTGAGCTCATTTCGGGCAGCACTATATCCGCACCCGGGCCTGTTACAGAACTGGGGGGTTTAAGAAACAGCAACGGTTCCTCAGGCAGGGCCATGCCCAGCTCCTCTGCGTGGTCCCTGTAGTTGAGACCCACAGCCACAATCTTTGACGGGGTGCACGGGGCAAGGAGAGTTACCTCATCAATGCTGTACTTTTCAGAGGTCCCCACCACCATGCCGTCAAAGGGACTTGCGGCCGTTACCCTGACGTACCCGTCACGCCACATGCCGTAAAGCGGGGAGCTGCTCTTGTCTGTAAGAAAACGCACCAGATGCATGGATTTACCCCTCTTTATTAAGGAAAACAGGATGTGCCCTAAATTGAGCGTTTTAAAATAAGGTCAGTCTTTCAGGCCAAGCACATCCTGCATGTCATAAAAACCCGCATCTCTGGCCACAATCCACCTGGCTGCGCGGACTGCGCCCTTTGCAAATGTATCCCTGCTTGAGGCCTTGTGTACTATCTCAACACGCTCGCCGATTCCGCCAAAGAGTACAGTGTGTTCACCTACTATGTCACCTGCCCTGACGGTCTGAATGCCTATCTCCTCACGGGAGCGCTCACCTATAATGCCATTTCTCTCAAAGACTCCGACCTTGTCAAGGTCTCTGCCAAGGGCCTTTGCAGCTACCCTTCCAAGCTGCAGGGCTGTGCCGCTTGGCGCATCCTTCTTCATGCGGTGATGAGCCTCTACAATCTCGATGTCATATTCATCACCCAGGACCCTGGCCGCCATATCAATGAGCTTGTAAAGCAGGTTTACGCCCACACTCATATTAGGCGCAAGCACACAGGGAAATCTGTGAGCAAACTCCTTTATGGTGTCAAGCTCCTCTGCACTGAAACCCGTTGTGCCTATTACCATGGGCTTCCCGCTCTCTGCCGCAAGCTCGGCGTGCTTTACCGTTGCAGAGTGAAATGTAAAATCAATTATTACGTCACCGCTGTCCATTACATCACTGAGCGCAGGCGAAATGGTCACACCGAGCTCCTCAAGTCCAGCCACCCTGCCTGCATCCTGCCCCACTGCGGGACTGGCCGGGTGTTCAAATGCACCGCCAAGCGTTATGCCCTCAGCTTCGTTAATCATGGTGATAATACGCCCGCCCATGCGGCCGCCTGCGCCTGCCACTATTGCCTTTATCATCTTTATCCTCCTGATGTCTGCCTGCACACAGGCATGCTGAGCTCTATTTTATGAGCTTGAGAGCCTTCAATACTTCCTTCAGCCGTTCAGTATTTGCATCACTCATCATGTACAGGGGCTGCCGCACCTCGGAAGACGGGATTTTGCCCATGAGCTCAAGAGCAACCTTGGCTGGAACCGGATTTGATTCAAAAAACAGCGCCTGAAACAGCGGGAACATCTTGTAGTGGAGCTGTCTTGCCCTGTCCAGTTTGCCGTCATTGTATGCGTTAATCATTGCGGCCATCTCTTTCGGCATGAGATTGGATGCCACTGATATGACACCCTTGCCTCCTATGGCCATTGTGGGGAAAGCGGTAAAATCATCACCAGATAGGACTATAAACTTTTTGGGGCACAGCCTGATAACTTCAGAGACCTGATTAAGATTGCCAGTAGCCTCCTTTATGCCAACTACATAACGATTCTTTGCGCAGCGTGCCACAGTCTGCGGAAGCATATTAACCCCGGTCCTGCCTGGCACATTGTAAAGAATCATGGGGAACTTGCACTCTGCTGCCACTGTTTCAAAGTGCTGAAAAAGCCCCTCCTGACTCGGCTTGTTATAGTAAGGGGTAATAACCAGCGCAGCATCAGCGCCTGCCTTCTTGGCATGCTTTGTGAGCATCACCGTCTCATCGGTGGAGTTGGAGCCTGTACCTGCAATCACCGGTACGCGACCGTTTACTGTCTCTATGGTAAGCTCGACAACTCTCATGTGCTCCTCATGGCTCATGGTGGCAGATTCCCCAGTGGTACCGCATGGTACTATGCAGTGGGTACCTGCCTTTATGTGCCATTCTATAAGCTCCTTCAGCGTCTCCTCATCAAGCTTTCCATCCTTGAAAGGCGTAATAATGGCTACAATTGCCCCGCCTATCTCTTTCTTTTTCCCTTTGTTTGCCCCTTTTTTGCAACTTTTTTTAGCGCAAGCCATTAATATTACTCCTTAATATTATTTTCCCGAATCTATCATTCAATCCAGGTTACATTTTATTGAGACCCGCAGTTACGCCTCATAAATCGTAACCTATATCATAACTGCGGAATTTTCCAAACTGTTTTGAATCTATCAGCCAAAACCATCATTAATTTTCATTTTGCCCCTTAGAAATCTACAACGAGAGCATTCCCTGTTTGTCTCGCCTTTTCTTATTGAGGAGGCTGTGTGAGTTTTTGAGGCTTGTTCTGCGAGAAAACCTGCATATAACGTTCGCGACACCTCATAACAGTTTCAGAACCA
>WFRQ01000161.1 GCA_015486425.1 Deltaproteobacteria bacterium
ATTCATAGTAGGAGAAAGCAACAGATATGCGTATGCAACCTGCCGTTCCACTGCAAACAGGGATCCTGACAGCAACCATATCATATATCTTCAGGCAGAATCAGGCCTGGGGAAGAGCCATCTGAGCCAGGCAGTAGGCCAGGACATAATGGAAAGCCAGCCGGACGCAAGGCTCTGTTATCTATCGGCCAATGAATTCACCAATCAGGTAGTCAAGGCCATTAAAAACGGGAGACTTAACGAGTTCAAGGATCGATACCACAGGGACTGTGACGTTTTACTACTTGAAGAGGTTCACTGTCTCTCAGGCAGGCAGCGTACACAGACAGAGCTTGCCCAGGCCCTTGATCCCATGCTTGACAAGGGAAAGACTGTCATATTTACAGGAAACAGGCTCCCGAGACAGATTCCAAATGTGAATGATCAGCTAAAATCCAGACTGGCCTGTGGAATCATTGCAACCATCAATCCCCCTGACTACAAGACAAGAATCAAGATAGTTCTAAGAAAGGCACGCAGTCAGGGCGTGGATATGGATACTGAAATAGCAGAATATCTTGCTGAAAACCTCAAGGGTGACATAAGACGAATTGAAGGCGCGGTGGTTGGTCTCATAGCGAGGTCCTCTCTCCTTAAGAAAAAGGCGGACATGGAGCTTGCCCGTGAGGTCATTCATGACCTGATTGGAGAACCTGAACAGATTTCTGTATCCCAGATCAAAAAGATGATCTGCTCTCACTTCAGTCTTTCAGAACAGGAGCTTCTCTCCAAATCCAGAAAAAAAATCATAGCACTACCTCGACAGATGGGCATGTACCTGGCAAGGAAACATACAGAACAGTCCCTTGAGGCAATAGGAAGGGAATTTGCGCGGGATCACGCCACTGTACTCTATGCAGTAAAGAAAATATCAAAAGAGCTTGACACTTCTTCAAAGAGACGAAGCGAGCTGGATTTTCTTAACGACCAGCTTGAAAAACTGCGCTGGCAGTAAATTTTGGAGCATTTTCTGTTTGCGCGGTGACACAAGGGCTCTCCAATACACTGCTTGAGAAACTTGAAGGCATTGTCGGCCATGGCCGGATGCTGGCAGACCCGGCTGATCTCGTCTGTTACGCATTTGACGCAAGTGGCCTGGAATCCGTCCCGGCCGCTGTGGTACTTCCATCCAATACCGCAGAGGTTGCAGCAATAGTTGCGCTTGCCTTAAAACATACCGTACCGCTCTTTCCAAGAGGTGCCGGAAGCGGTACTGCAGGTGGCTCTATCCCTTCATCGAATGGCATCGCGGTTGTGCTTACCGGCATGAACCGCATCCTTGAAATAAATACCGGAAACCTCACTGCAACCGTGGAACCAGGCGTTATCACCGGAGCTCTGCAGAAGGCTGTATCAAAACACGGACTTTTCTATCCCCCTGATCCTGCAAGCCTCTCCTTCTGCACCATAGGCGGCAATGTAAATACAGGAGCTGGCGGTGCACGGGCAGTAAAGTACGGCGTTACCAGGGATTATGTGACATCCCTTGAGGTGGTACTTGCAGATGGAAGGGTGATAAACACAGGCCATGATACCGCAAAGGGCGTTGCCGGCTATGACCTGACAAGGCTCATGGTTGGAAGTGAGGGCACGCTGGGTATTATAACCCGTATCACGCTGCGCCTTATCCCCCAGCCTGAAGCAGTAGGTACTGCTCTTGTTCTCTTTCCTGATACTGCCTCGGCCTGCAATGCGGTAAAATCTTTTTTCGAAAACAGAATACTTCCAAGATGCGCAGAATTTCTTGATGCAATGAGCATTCGCTGTGTCAGGGAGATGCTGCCACAGGAGGTACATGAAAAATGCAGGGCCATGCTGCTTGTGGAGGTGGACGGACCAGTTGCCTCCATACAGTCCCAGCTTGAAGTGGTAAAAAAATGCTGTATGGAGAGCGGCGCCATAAACGCAATGGTGGCAAAAAACAGCAGTGATGCAGCCGCAATGTGGAAGGCAAGAAGGAATCTCTCGCCTGCCATCAGACGACTTGGATACAGCGGCAAGGTCAGCGAGGATATCTGTGTGCCAAGGCAGAAACTGCCTGAGGCTGTTACCCGCCTTGATGAAATTTCCAAAAGACACAATATAACAATCCTTTCCTTTGGGCATGCTGGGGACGGCAATCTCCATGTGAACCTGCTCTTTGACAGGGACAGTACAAACGAGGTAAAAGATATGGAAAGGGCTGTTGCTGAAATCATGGAAACAGCAGTAGGGCTTGGCGGCACAATATCCGGCGAACACGGTATCGGCCTTGCCAAAAAGGAATTCATGGAACTTGATGCAGGCACGACGCAGATTGAGCTCATGCAGGGCATCAAAAAGGTATTTGACCCTGCAGAGATTATGAACCCCGGGAAGGTGCTGCCCGGTGCAGCAGGCAATGCATAGGATATAAGGTTGAGGGTGTTGGGTTAAGGGGTATAAGGTAAAAGGTACAGGAATAGGGTAAGAGGTGTAAGGAAGGGTATTAAATGAAGGTTTCCGCAGTAATAGCAGCGGCTGGAAGTGGCGTGAGACTGGGGGCCTCCATGCCAAAGCAGTTTCTCGACCTTGGTGGGCGTCCAATTCTTGCATGGTGCATTGAGGCTTTCTGCGCCTCCTACCTGGTAAATGA
>WFRQ01000162.1 GCA_015486425.1 Deltaproteobacteria bacterium
GGACGTTGATGGAGATGGTATAGGTGCTGTATGCGACAACGACAGGGATAATGACGGGGTAAATAATGATACGGACAACTGCAACAGCAAGCCCAACGGCCCTCTGCTGGGCACATGCACCAGCGGGTTGAATGTCGGGGCATCATGCACGAATTCGCTTTCATGCGGTAAGGGCTTTTGCAGCATGAATCAGGAAGACGCTGATAGTGACGGAACCGGAGACGCCTGCGAACTCTCAATGGATTCCGACAACGATGGCGTAGCTGACTTTTTCGATAACTGCCAGCAGACCCCAAATGGCCCCCAGCTTGGAACATGTGTTACAGGAAGCCAGTATGGAGCCACTTGTATTGCTCATGAACAATGCCTTGGCGGATTTTGCAGTTATAATCAGGAAGATTTCGATAATGACGGGGTGGGCGCGGCCTGCGATGGTGATACGGATGGTGACAATATCGTAAACGAGATGGACAACTGTCCCAACCATTATAATCCTGACCAGAATGATGGTGATTCGGACACTGTAGGTGATGTATGCGATAACTGCCCTGATGTCTCAAATCCCGGACAGGAAAATTTTGATAATGACCTGCAGGGAGGCGACGCCTGTGATCCATGTACAGACTCTGATGAAGATGGCTATGGAGACCCCGGCTTTACTGCAAACACATGCCCCGAAGACAACTGTCCCTATGCGGCCAACAACGACCAGCTTGACAGTGATGAAGACGGTGCTGGAGATGCCTGTGATGTCTGTCCTGACCTGTTTAATCCAGACCAGGAGGATTCAGATCATGACCGTATTGGGGATTTGTGTGATAACTGTCCTGCGGACTCTAACAATGGCCAGCAGGACCAGGACGGCGATGGTGTAGGCGATGTGTGTGACAACTGCCCTGCCATGGCAAATGGTCCAGACCGTGGAACATGCGTCAATCCCTTTGCAGAAGGCAGTTCAACCCAGATGCCGCTTAACCTCGGCAGAGAGTGCGTTATAGACTACCAGTGCGGTTTGTACTGCGATGATTCGCAGCGTGACCAGGACGGAGATGGCATTGGCGATGTGTGCGACAACTGCCCCAGGCGCCCCAATGGATCACAGTTTGGATGGTGTGTACGAAATGAGGGATATGACGGATACATTACGGTAAGGCAGTGCATGTACGATGAGCAGTGCGGCCAGGGCATGCACTGCAGTATGAACCAGGAGGATACAGACAGTGACGGTGTAGGAGAGGCCTGTGACAACTGCATGTGGCAAAACAATGCCGAACAGAAGGACTGGGACCAGGATGAAATTGGTGATGCGTGCGACTGCTATGATGGATTCATGGGGCCAAATGAAACTGGGGCTGACTGTGGTGGCATCTGTCCTGCCAGTTGTGATGCAGAGTGTATCCCCCTGATTATCCATGGCAGCAGCAAAGATAAAATGGATATCTTTCTGATTCCAAGTACCGAATACTCTAATCTGGATGACTTCCGTGCCGATGCCATGGAAGTAATTGAAAAAAGCTACCTGGCGCTGCCTACAATCGCTGACAAAAAGGAAGCATTTAATTTCTGGTATACCCCTGCAAGAGCGGAGGTGACAATTGATCACGGCAATTGCAACTGGGATGACCCGGGGGATATCAAGGAGGCCTGCCCCCAGTTTGACCGCGGCGCCATAATTCATATCGATTCATGCAGGGACTACAGCCTTGGAGATACCTTTTCGGCAGAATTTGATAGTTATGGAACGTTTCTGCACGAATCAGGGCATGGAGTTTTTGGGCTTGCAGACGAATACGATGACGGCCCGAGCTGCACAACTCATTATTTCGAACCATCGCCCTGGCCCAATATATACGACAGCGAAGAAAACTGCCTTGACGGGTCAATGCATCCGGGACAGTGTACCCTGTTTACCACATGCGGCAGCAGCGATACCAAGGATGGGTGGTGGAAATCAGAACCAGCCGAGAGCATAATGAGAGGCCAATGCCCTGATCCGGGATATCCTGACACCGTATGTGATTTCGGTCCTGATGGCCTCAGGCAGGTTAATTTTATCCTTAATGAACTTCTTAACCCTGACCCTGATAGCGCTCCTGCTCCAAAAGGGGAGACAGGGGAGGCAGCCATTGCAGTCAAATTCAGGTATGATGGCTCAAGCCTGGAACTTCTGCAATCTGTTGCAGTACCGGGCACTCCCCCGAATAGATATCTCCAAAGAGACGGCCTGCGCTTTGATCTTTTTGATGTTACGGGTATGCCGGTAGATAACTTTACCATTGAGGACCCTCTTTACAGGGAATTTGACTTCCCTCCGGAAGCTGAGAGGTTGGACAGCAGCACATTTACCACAATTCTGCCATTTCCAATGGACATGAGAACAGTAGCAGTATCAGATGTAAAGACTGGCAATAGGTTGATGTCTCTGGACCTGATTGAGGTAATCAGCGATTTCTGCCAGCAGAATCCAACATTAACTTCATGCGGATATGATCAGGATTCCGACGGTCTTCCTGACAAATGGGAGATGCTGATTGTTAATGCTGATGCCACAGATGATATCAATTCCGTGGCAGATGTTATGTCTGATGATGATTTCGACAGGGACGGTTTCAGTAACTTACGAGAGTTCCAGGGGATGAGCAATCCGGCGGATGGCAGTGACCTGCCTGAGCAAGCGGTAATTTATGTTGATACAGGCTGTGTTGCCACTATTGAAAACGGCACAGAGATGCACCCCTTTCACACCATTCAACAGGGAATCGACCATGCAGGCCCTGGTGATACAGTACAGGTAGCCCCCGGCACGTACAAGGGGACTGGAAACCGAGACATAAGTATAGACGGTGACATAACCCTTACTCTTATCTCAGAGTCAGGGGCAGAAAACACTATCATAGACTGCGAGCTGCAGAGTCGGGGCATAACAGTTTCCAATGGCAGCGCACAGATTGTTATCAGTGGCTTTACGGTAATGAACGGTCGTACCAACTGGGGAGCCGGAATTTACATTCGTAACATGGACACTCCGGTTCATGTGAACAACTGCATATTCACGGATAATCAGGCCAATCTTGGCGGTGGCGCTGTTGGACTGTATGATGCCCATCCTGTTTTCAGCAACTGCACCTTTACCAGCAACCGGGCAGGAAAAAACGGAGGCGCCATACAGGTGGAAAATGCAGGTATCAGCCTCTCTGGATGCATTTTTACAGGGAATATTTCTGTTAAAGATGCCTCAGACCAGTATGGAAACGGTGGCGCGCTGTTTGCCCATGTAAATTCAAACGTCGATATTTCCGGTTCTGTTTTCAGAGCAAATCAGGCAGAGGCAGACGGCGGCGCAATTGCCGTGCATGGTTCGGCGCTCTCCATTTCCTCGTCCTATGTTGTGGCTAATGAGTCAGCAGGCTCCGGCGGAGGACTTAGTGTTCAGGATGGAGCAGAACTTACTGTTTTTAACAGTGCATTTTTCGGAAACCATGCCACCTATAACGGCGGCGGAGTGCGTGTCAGCGCCTCGGCTGCAGATGCCGCAGGCTGTATCTTCAGTGGCAACATTGCCAATGGCAGTGCCGGTGGATTTTATTCCGGTCTTAACAGTGATGTATCTCTCAGTTTCTGTACCTTTTCCAGAAATCATGCGGATTACGGCGGCGGAATCTATATAGACACAAGTAATGTCAAAGTCTCTGCCTCAATTCTCTGGGGCAACTCGGCCCAGAGCAACGGCAGTCAGCTTGGCCTGCAGGCATCAAGCAGTCTTGACATATCATCATCGGATATAGAAGGGATAGACAGCGCAGATGACATCTTTCAGAATTCCCTCAGCAATTCTATCGAATTTGGCGCTAATCTGAACATGGATCCGCTTTTCCAGGACAGTGACGGGCTTAACCACATGGCAGGGGATATTGACGATAATCTCTCACTTCGTGAAGGCTCTCCGTGCATCGACGCTGCAGGCAGCAGCGTTCTTCCTGAAGACGTGCTGGATATTGACAATGACGGCAAAACTACTGAGCCGGTTCGTTTTGACCTTTATGGCAACAGTAGAATTTCCGGACTGAATCCGGACATGGGCGCAGTTGAATTTTACCCTCATGGACTGCCTGCTTCTTACTCAAATGGAGTCGACACCACGGAAACAGTCATTTCCCACGGCTACAGCCATGACTGTTCAGGAACATCTAATAATCTCTACCAGGGAGTTTGCACTGCCCTGGGTCAATCTCCGGTAAACTGGGCATGGGGCAGTTTTACAGTAAACTGGACAGGATATATCTTCGCCCCGGTGGATGGCGTGTATAACTTCAGTTCTCATTACTGGGTTGACGGTCGTATCTTTGTGCAGGTCGGAGATACTGTGATTGCTGATTTCAACACCGGAGGCGGTGGATACGGTCACAGTGTATTTCTGCACGGTAGAACGTTTGTACCCGTTTCTATTTCTTTTGCGTCTAACGGCGGTTCAAACAATATGCTGTTCGGGTGGACAATGCCAGGGATGGAGTGGAGCCCGATAACAATGCAGTATTTTGTCTCTCAGCCTCCGCAGCTCTATGATTCTTTTGATATTGACAGGGACTGCGATGTGGACGGTCGGGATATTGCCCTTTACATGGGGCGTTCGGGATTAGATGTTGCCGGATTTGCAGACAAATTCGGCATTGCGGAATATTGTGAATAATAGTGCAATACCGTTAATTTAAGGGGCTGCCCCAGAAATTATCTGCATGGTATCGCACGCAGATTAAGGGGCTGTCCAAAAATAAGTTGGAGGATGGCGCGCGCAGATCTATGTCAGGCTGAGTTGAACTGACGCGATTTCGCAGCATAGCTTCAGCAACAAAATCTGCGAAATTGTTCAGATACGCTTAAAAAA
>WFRQ01000163.1 GCA_015486425.1 Deltaproteobacteria bacterium
ACATGGCAAGGCTTTTAACGTAGGCGCCCTTGGCTGTAGTTGGTTTCATCCTCAGTATTGTATCAGCAAAGGCGTTAAAATTCTCTCTGATCTTGTCCTGTCCGAATGAAACCCTTCCGATTGGCACGTGCACCACGCCTGCCCTGTCTACCCTGAAATCCACCTTACCTGCCTTGATATCCTTGACTGCCTTTCCAATATCCATGGTGACAGTACCGGTTTTGGCATTCGGCATGAGACCTCTCGGGCCAAGAATACGGCCAATGCGGCCCACAAGAGCCATCATATCAGGTGTGGCCACAACCTTGTCAAAATCAAGCCACCCCTCTTTCTGAATCTTTTCAATCATATCCTCGGCACCCACAAAGTCAGCCCCGGCCTCAGTGGCCTCAGTCGCCTTTTCACCCTTTGCCAGGGCAAGCACCCTTACCGTGCGCCCGGTACCATGCGGCAGAGCAACGGAGCCACGGATATTCTGGTCAGCCTTACGGGGATCAACACCGAGTTTAACCGCTATATCAACGCTCTCATCGAACTTCACAAAATGTGTTTCAAGGGCAAGGGAGATGGCCTCATCAAGATTATACTTCTTTGTAGAATCTACCTTTGCCTTTACCTGATTATATTTTTTCCCATGACGTGCCATGGCTTATCACCTCTAAGCAATTACTTCAATGCCCATACTTCTGGCAGTTCCTTCAATGGTCCTCATGGCAGCCTCCATGCTGGCAGCAGAAAGGTCCGGCATCTTGAGAGTGGCTATCTCCTTCACCTGCTCTTTTGTCACCTTGCCAACCTTATCCACATTAGGCACACCTGAACCCTTTTCAATTTTAGCCGCCTTTTTCAAGAGCACCGCGGCAGGCGGAGTCTTGAGAATAAAGCTGAATGATCTGTCAGCGTAAACAGTGATTACAACAGGTATGATCATCCCGGCCTGGTCCGCTGTCTTGGCATTAAATGCCTTGACAAACTCCATGATATTAACGCCGTGCTGCCCGAGAGCAGGACCCACAGGCGGAGACGGATTTGCCTGTCCGGCAGGAATCTGAAGTTTTATATATGATGAAATTTTCTTAGCCATAAATCTCTCCTTGCTGAACAACAGCCACCTGCATTCATTGCGGCAACTGTAGAAACCTCTCTATATTTCCAGGGGATTCAACCGACCTTCTGCACGTGACCAAATTCCAGTTCCACAGGTGTCGATCTCCCAAAAATGGATACCAGCACCCTGACCTTCCCCTTTTCCGGTTTAACCTCGTCAATTACACCATGAAAATTTGCAAAAGGCCCTTCAGTGACTATCACCTTGTCATCCTTCTCATAGTGGTATTTGGGTACTGGTTTTACAGACCTCTCCTCCATCTGCTGAATTATCTTCTCAGCCTCGGCATCAGGCAGGGGAACAGGATCATTCTGCCCTCCGATAAAACCCGTTACCTTGGGAGTATCCTGAACCAGATGCCAGGACCTCCTGTTCAGCTCCATGTTGATGAGGATATAACCAGGATATACCTTGTGTGAAGAGGTCTTCTTCTCTCCCTTGACTACTTCAACAACCTTCTCCATTGGGAGTACAATGTCACCGAAATACTCCTGAAGGTTGTACTGTTTTATTCTCTCTTCAAGGGCCTGTTTAACCCTGTTCTCAAAACCGGAGTACGTGTGTACTATATACCACTTTTTTGCCATAAATAATGCCGCCCGGCCACAGTCTGCCGACTGTTATCTAATCTTCATGTATCATTAATCTTACCGCAGTGAAACAGCGCAGGCCGCCGCCTCAGATTAATGCCTGCAAATACCGCCTGACTGACAGATTTAGTTAATCAGGAATCCAACTATCCTGGACAGCAGTATATCTACTAGGCCAAGATAACTGGCAATGAAAAAGGTAAGAGCCAGAGTAGCTATGGTCAGTGTCACTGTTTCCTTCCGGTTAGCCCACGCAATTTTGTCAAACTCTACCCTTACTTCCTTGAGAAACTGGATAAAACGCGCAGGGACACTGAGAACAGGCTTTTCCTGAACCGCACTGCTGGCAGCAGGCTTTTTCTCTGCCGCTGCCTTTTGCCCGGTCTGAGGACTACTTGTCTTTCTGCTGCCCTTTTTTAAACTCCTGACCTGTTTTTTTGTCACTTCCCGCTCCGGTTTTCTCTCTACTCATCATAAAAGTCCATGTGGTTAGCCATGGATTTTTATTTCAAAGGGTGATATCTCTCATATATAATAAACTTTCATGACATGGGGCTTGTCCCCCCCTGACATGAAAGTTAGCTAAAAGCTCAAAGTCGGAAGCTGAAAGCAAACATAACTTCTTTTACTTTGAGCCTTGAGCTTTCAGCTTTGAGCTATTTTCACGGTAAAGTATGGCAGGCCAGGAGGGACTCGAACCCCCAGCACCCGGATTTGGAGTCCGGTGCTCTACCATTAGAGCTACTGGCCTGCGTGTATTTATACCTTAAAGCAGGGCATGTTTTGTTTCAACAAGTTTGACCCTGCGCTTATACCTATTTTTTATATTCCTTATGAAGCGTGTGCTTCCTGTCAAAAGGACAATACTTCTTCAGCTCAAGTTTGTCAGGCATTGTCCTCTTGTTTTTGGTAGTTGTATAGTTGCGCCTCTTGCACACAGTACAACGCAGTGAAATTATCTCTCT